>NZ_JBANRO010000013.1:0-90055 GCF_037154115.1 Alteraurantiacibacter palmitatis
GAAGCGATAACTTCCTCGCTGCCATCAAGCTCTTCTGCACACGCCTATGGATCGCCGCTAATGAGTCTACGCCCTAGCAACCAGAAGCATTCTTAACCTGCCGGTTATCCGGCGCCCTTACAGTTCCTTGGGGAAGGAACCGGATCATCGCACCCCTGGATCACATTATGGCACGGGCCTTCGGAGCCGAAGCGCAGGACGCGCAGATCCGCGCCACGCTGGCGCAGCGTATGCACCGCCGACCGATCGGGCTTTTCACCGGCGTGGTCTGCGGCCTTGCCACGGGCTGCGTTGTCGCCGCGCTGTCCACCGTCCCGCTGCTGCGCATGGCGGGCAGCCTGCTTGCCGTGGTGGCCGCCCTGCGGGTGGTGCTGGCCTATGTCGCCAGCGAGAGCGGCGGATCGGCAGGTGACTGGGCGCGCCGCGCCTATCCCGCAGGCGCCCTGTTATATGCCGGAACGATCGGCCTTGCTGCGGCGACCGCGCTGCTGCTGGAAACACAGAACGACCTCAAGATTCTGCTTGTCGGCTTTGCGATGACGCTGGGCGCGGGCATTGCCGTGGGCAATGCTGCCCGACCCGTGATTGCGCTGGGCCAGATGGCGCTAACTTTTCTCCCCATTTCGCTCGCCTGCCTAGTGCTCGGCACGCTGCCCATGTTGACGATGGGGCTGATCCTTCCTGCGCTCGCCGCAGGCCTCACCTTTGTCACCTTCACCGCGTATGATGGCCTTGCCCAACAGGTGCGCGCTGCACAGGAAGAGCAACGCCTCGCCGCGCAGATGCAGGAGCAGGCACGGCGCGACACGGTCACCGGGCTTGCCAACCGCTATGGCTTTGAAACCGCGGCGCAGGCGCTGCTCCTGCACGACGAAACACGGCAGATGAAGGCGCTGCTATGGCTCGACATCAGCCGGTTTCAGGAAATCAACGACCTGTTTGGCCATCACAAGGGCGACCTGGTGCTGGCCGAAGTCGCACGGCGGATCCGCACGCTGTTGCCCGAAGGGGCGGTGGCCGCGCGCTTCGGCAGCGATGAATTCGTGATCCTCGCTCCGGTTCCGTCGCACCGGGGGGTGGAGGAACTGGCCGCGCAGCTGGGCCAGCAGATCAAGAACCCGATCCGGATCGGCACGGACCGCCTGGAAGCCGGCGTCGCCATCGGCATCGCCTTTGCCGGCCCGGGCAGTCGCGATCTGGAAAAGCTGATGCAGCACGGCGCGCTGGCGCTGTATCACGCCAAGCTGGCGGGGCGAAACCAGATCGCCTTCTTCAACCCCGCGATGACGCGCGAACTGGCGCGCCGCAAGGAAATCGAAAGCGAATTGCGCGGCGCAATCCAGCGTGACGAGCTGGCGCTGTATTTCCAGCCGATCATCGACCTTGCCACCGGCCGCATCCGCGCCTTTGAAGCCTTGGTGCGCTGGTTCCACCCCGAAAAGGGGGAACTGACGCCCGATGAATTCATCCCCGTGGCCGAGGATACCGGCCTCATCATCACGCTGGGCAACTGGATCACCCGCACCGCCGCGCGCGCCTGCGCCAGCTGGCCGGGCGATGTGCATCTGGCGGTGAACCTTTCCCCCGCCCAATTGCGCGCACCCGGCGCGGCGCTGGGCATTTCGGCTGCCTTGCGCGATACGGGCCTTGATCCGGCGCGCCTGGAATTCGAAGTCACCGAAAGCCTGTTTGTGGAAGAATGCCACGAAACCACCGTGTTCATGGAACACCTGGCCGCAATTGGCGTGCGCTTCTCGCTCGATGACTTCGGCACCGGCTATTCCTCGCTGCATTACATCAACAAATACCCCTTCAGCACGATCAAGGTGGATCGCAGCTTCGTCTCCGGCCCCGCGACGGGCCTGAGAACCGAAGCGATCATCCGCGCGGTGGCCGAAATGGGGGCGACGCTGGGCATGGAAATCGTGGCGGAAGGGCTGGAAACCGCCGACCAGGTGGCCGGTGTGCGCGCGGCGGGCTGTACGCTGGGCCAAGGCTATTACTTCAGCCGCCCGGTGCCCGAACATCTGGCGCTGCGG
The DNA here is from genome assembly GCF_037154115.1 of Alteraurantiacibacter palmitatis. Lineage (NCBI taxonomy): Bacteria > Pseudomonadati > Pseudomonadota > Alphaproteobacteria > Sphingomonadales > Erythrobacteraceae > Alteraurantiacibacter > Alteraurantiacibacter palmitatis. Next base: position 2,040 of record NZ_JBANRO010000013.1, read on the forward strand.
CTGCTGGAGGAAGAACGCGGGCTGGCGGGACGCCTGCTGGCGGGCTGATATGCCGCGCTGAAATGGCGGACAAAATCAACGAAAACTCCCCCTTAATGCTATTGCGAACTGTTATCACAAATAGTTGATGCCGACGCGCCATTCACGGTTGCAATGAAAAAGTCGCAGGCGTAGGGCAGAGCCATATTTACCAAGGCCTGTGTCCCATGCGGCGCGCGGATTAGGCCTTGTTATTGCTGCCGACACGCGCCCGCACATTTGAAAAGATTGGTCTGACACGCATGGCACGCAAGAAAATTGCCCTTATCGGCGCAGGCATGATCGGCGGCACGCTCGCCCACCTCGCCGCCAAGAAGGAAATGGGCGACATCGTCCTGTTCGACATTGCGGAAGGTATGCCGCAGGGCAAGGCGCTCGATCTGGCGCAGTGCGGCCCCATCGAAGGGTTCGACGCCACCATCAAGGGCACCAATGACTATGCCGATATTGCCGGCGCGGATGTGGTGATCGTCACCGCCGGCGTGCCGCGCAAGCCGGGGATGAGCCGCGACGACCTGCTGGGCATCAACCTGTCGGTGATGAAGGCCGTGGGCGAAGGCATCAAGGCCCACGCGCCCGACGCTTTCGTTATCTGCATCACCAACCCGCTCGACGCGATGGTGTGGGCGCTGCGCGAATTTTCCGGCCTGCCGCACAACAAGGTGGTCGGCATGGCGGGCGTGCTGGATTCGGCGCGTTTCGCCACTTTCCTCGCGTGGGAGTTTGGCGTGTCGGTGAAGGACGTGAACGCCTTCGTGCTGGGCGGCCATGGCGATACCATGGTGCCGGTGCTGGAATATTCGACCGTCAGCGGCATCCCCGTCACCGATCTGGTCAAGATGGGCAAGTCCACCAAGGAACGCCTCGACGAAATCGTTGCCCGCACGCGCAGCGGCGGCGGCGAGATCGTTGGCCTGCTCAAGACCGGCAGCGCCTATTACGCGCCTGCCACCAGTGCAATCGCCATGGCGGAGGCCTATCTGGGCGACCAGAAGCGCATCCTGCCCTGCGCGGTCTATGTTGACGGCAAGTATGGCCTCGATGGCCTCTATGTCGGCGTGCCGGTGGTGATCGGCGCAGGCGGCGCGGAAGAGGTGGTGGAAATCAACCTCGACGCCGAAGCCAAGGCCAATTTCCAGATCAGCGTCGATGCGGTGAAGGAGCTGCTGGTGGCGTGCAAGGCGATTGACGGCTCGCTCGCTTGATTTCGTGAGTCCCAGCGAAGGCCGGGACCTCCTGCGGCTCGGCGCCGCTTTGCCAGAGGTCCCTGCCAGCACAGGGACTCACCTTTAGGGAAGAACTATGTCCATCCTCGTCAACAAAGACACCAAGGTCATCACGCAAGGCATGACCGGTGCCACCGGCACTTTCCATACCGAGCAGGCGCTGGCTTACGGCACGCAGATGGTCGCGGGCGTGACCCCCGGCAAGGGCGGGACGACGCATATCGGCCTGCCCGTGTTCGACACCGTGGCCGAAGCCAAGCACGCCACCGGCGCGACCGCATCGGTGATCTACGTGCCCCCGCCCTTTGCCGCGGATTCGATCCTCGAGGCCATTGATGCCGAGATCGAGCTGATCGTGGCGATCACCGAAGGCGTGCCCGTGCTGGACATGGTGAAGGTGAAGCGCGCGCTGTCCGGTTCCAAGTCGCGCCTGATCGGCCCCAACTGCCCCGGCGTGCTGACGCCGGGCGAATGCAAGATCGGCATCATGCCCGGCTCCATCTTCATGAAGGGCAGCGTGGGCGTGGTTTCCCGTTCGGGCACGCTCACTTATGAAGCCGTGCACCAGACCACCGCCGTGGGCCTGGGCCAGACGACCGCGGTGGGCATTGGCGGCGATCCGGTGAACGGCACCAATTTCATCGACGTGCTCGACCTGTTCCTTTCGGATGATGACACCAAGTCGATCATCATGATCGGCGAAATCGGCGGCAGCGCCGAGGAGGAAGCGGCCGAGTTTCTGATCCATCAGGCGAAGAAGGGCCGCAAGAAGCCGATGGTCGGCTTCATCGCCGGGCGCACCGCCCCTCCGGGCCGCCGCATGGGCCATGCCGGCGCGATCGTGTCGGGCGGGCAAGGCGGCGCGGAAGACAAGATCGCCGCGATGGAAGCCGCGGGCATCCGCGTGTCTCCCTCGCCTTCGGAACTGGGCACCACGCTCGATGCTTTGCTGAAAGAACTGGCCTGACGCTTGCGCCCCAGCGCAGGCCGGGGCCTTGTGCCACGAGGAGAAAAGGTTGCCAGAGGGCTTCGTTTACATCCTGACCAACAGGAAGGGCGGTGTTCTCTATATCGGAGTTACAAGTGATCTGGCGAACCGCGTCATGCAGCACCGTTCAGGCGCGGTTCTGGGATTTACGAAGAAATACAATTGCCACCGTTTCGTCTGGTTTCAACGGCATGACAACCTGCACGATGCGCGCGTGGTGGAACGACGGATGAAGGCATGGCAGCGAGCTTGGAAGATAAGGGTAATCGAGGAAGTAAACCCCGCAGGGGACGACCTTTCCGCGCACCTGACCTGACAGCTCACCTAAACCGAGGGAGGTCCCAGCCTGAGCTGGGACTCAGATATTATGGGTAACGAACCGCAGCATTTCCTCCCCGAGATCGAAGGACAGGATGGCCCCCAACCCGGCCCCAGCTGGGCCAATCCACGCTGGCCGCTGGTCGATGGCGCGGATCCTTCGGGCGCGATGGACCCTACCGCCATGAAGCTGGCGGTGGAGCAGGCGGTGGCGGGTGCGGGGGCCAAGGCGGGCAAGCCGGTGGATCAGGCCTCGATTGCCGAAGCTGCCAACGATTCCATCCGCGCGATGATGCTGGTGCGCACCTACCGCGTGCGCGGGCACCTCGCCGCCAATCTCGATCCGCTGGGCCTGCACAAGCAGGACATTCCCGCCGACCTCACGCCCGAATATCACGGATTCACCGGCGCAGCGCTGGACAAGCCGGTTTATCTGGGCGGCACGCTGGGCTTTGAATGGGCCAGCGTGCGCGAACTGGTGGCGACGCTGCGGGCCAATTACTGCGGCAATGTCGGCCTTGAATATATGCACATCGCCGATGTGGAGGAGCGCCGCTTCCTGCAGGAGCGGATCGAGGGCAAGGACAAGGTCATCACCTTCACCCCCGAAGGCAAGAAGGCGATCCTGGCCGCCGTGATCCGGGGCGAGGAATACGAGAAGTTCCTGGGCCGCAAATATGTCGGCACCAAGCGGTTCGGCCTCGATGGCGGCGAATCCATGATCCCCGCGCTCGAAGCCGTGATCAAATATGGCGGATCGCTGGGCGTGCGCGAGATTGTCTACGGCATGGCGCATCGCGGCCGTCTGAACGTGCTCGCCAATGTGATGGCCAAACCCTATCGCGTGATCTTCCACGAATTTTCGGGCGGCAGCGCCAACCCGGAAGATGTCGGCGGATCGGGCGATGTGAAATACCACCTGGGCACCAGCACCGACCGCGAGTTTGACGGGATCAAGGTGCATATGAGCCTTGTGCCCAATCCCAGCCATCTGGAAGCGGTGAACCCCGTGGTGCTGGGCAAGGTGCGCGCGCAGCAGGCCATGCACGACGATCTGTCGAAGCACGAGAAGGTGCTGCCCGTGCTGCTGCACGGCGACGCCGCCTTTGCCGGGCAAGGCGTGGTGTGGGAATGCCTCGGCCTGTCGGGCGTGCGCGGATACAATACCGGCGGCTGCCTGCATTTCGTGATCAATAACCAGATCGGTTTTACAACCAGCCCGCAATTCGCCCGATCGTCCCCCTACCCCAGCGATGTGGCCAAGGGGGTGCAGGCGCCCATCCTGCACGTGAATGGCGATGATCCCGAAGCGGTGACCTTCGCCTGCAAGCTGGCGATCGAATACCGCCAGAAATTCAAGCGCGACATCGTGATCGATATGTGGTGCTACCGCCGTTTCGGCCACAACGAAGGCGACGAGCCGAGCTTCACCCAGCCGCTGATGTACGAAAAGATCCGCGCCCATCCGCGCGTCAGCGAGATCTACGCGAAGCGACTCGAAGCCGAAGGCGTGATTGACGGCGATGCGGCCAACCATATGCGCACCGATTTCGTCGGCCTGCTGGAACAGGAATTCGAAGCGGGCAAGAGCTACAAGGCGAACGAGGCCGACTGGTTCGCCGGGCGGTGGAGCGGGCTGCACAAGCCGGCGGACCCCGAAACCGCGCGCCGCAATGTCGATACCGCGATCAGCCCCAAGCTGATGGAAAGTCTGGGCCGCACGCTGACCACGGTTCCCGAGGGGCTGACCGTGCACAAGACGCTGCAACGCGTGCTCGACGCCAGAAAGGAAATGTTCGCCAGCGGCACCGGCTTTGACTGGGCCACCGCCGAAGCGCTCGCCTTTGGCAGTCTGGTGACCGAAGGGTTCGGCGTGCGCCTGTCGGGCCAGGATTCGGGGCGCGGCACCTTCAGCCAGCGCCACGCGATCTGGGTCGACCAGAAGACCGAGCGCAAATATATCCCGCTCACCACCCTGCCCCACGGCAAATTCGAAGTGTATGACAGCGTGCTGTCCGAATTCGGCGTGCTCGGCTTCGAATACGGCTTTGCCCTGGCCGATCCCAAGACGCTGGTGATATGGGAAGCGCAGTTTGGCGATTTCGCGAATGGCGCGCAGATCATGATCGATCAGTTCATCGCCAGTGGCGAGGCGAAGTGGCTGCGCGCCAACGGCCTTGTCATGCTGCTGCCGCACGGTTTCGAAGGACAGGGGCCGGAACATTCCAGCGCGCGGCTGGAACGGTTCCTGCAGCTGTGCGCCAATGACAATATCCAGGTCTGCAACATCACCAGCCCGGCGAATTACTTCCACGTGCTGCGCCGGCAGATGCTGCGCCCATTCCGCAAGCCGCTCATCATCATGACGCCGAAAAGTCTGCTGCGGCACCCGATGGCGAAGAGCGACGCGATCCGCTTCTCCGATGAAAGCCATTTCAAGCGCATCCTTTCGGACAAGACCGAGATTGCCGACACCAAGGTGCGCCGCCTTGTGCTGTGCAGTGGCAAGGTCGCCTATGACCTGATGGAGAAGCGCGATGCGGCAAAGCTGGGCGATGTCTCGATCGTGCGGCTGGAACAGCTGTATCCCTTCCCCGGCGAACCGCTGGCCGTGCGCCTGAAGCGGATGACCAATCTGCAAGAAGTGGTCTGGTGTCAGGAGGAGCCGAAGAACAACGGCGCCTGGTTCTTTGTCGAAAGCCGGATCGAGGACGCGCTGATCGCCGCCGGGCACAAGGGGATGCGTCCCCGCTATGCCGGGCGCGAGGCGGCCGCCTCTCCCGCCACCGGCTTTGCCGCCCGCCACCTCGCCCAGCAGGAGGCGCTGGTCGCCGATGCGCTGGGCATTACACCATCCAAGAATTAAGGCCCAAAAACAGGGGTTTGAAGGACACCGATCATGGCCAGTGAAGTCAAAGTTCCCGCTCTGGGCGAATCCGTTACCGAAGCCACTCTTGGCGAATGGCTGAAGAAGCCGGGCGAAGCGGTCGCGCGGGACGAACCCATTGCGAGCCTGGAAACCGACAAGGTGGCGGTGGAAGTGCCCAGCCCCGTGGCCGGTATCCTGTCCGACCAACTGGTCGCCGTGGGTGACACGGTGCAGGTAGGCGCGGTGATCGCCACGGTGGAAGAAGGCGGTTCTGCCGCCGCGGCCAAGCCTGCTGCTGCGCCGGCACCTGCCGTTGCCCCCGCGCCCTCCCCGGCCGAGGAAGAAAGCAGCGACCCGCAGACGCTGTCTCCGGCGGTGCGCCGTGCGGTGCTGGAATACGGTGTCGATCCCTCCACCATCAAGGGCACCGGCAAGGACGGGCGTCTGACCAAGGAGGACGTGATCGCCGCCGCACAGGCGAAGAAGGCTGCGCCTGCCCCCGCCGCCTCGGCTCCTGCCCCCGCCCCCGCCCCCGCTGCATCGGGCGAACGGCGCGAGGAGCGCGTGAAGATGACGCGCCTGCGCCAGACCATCGCCAAGCGGCTCAAGTCGGCGCAGGAAGACGCCGCGCTGCTGACCACTTTCAACGATGTCGACATGACTGCGGTGATCGAGGCGCGCGAGGCATACAAGGACCTGTTCGCCAAGAAGCACGGCATCAAGCTGGGCTTCATGTCGTTCTTCGCCAAGGCGGCAACGCTGGCACTGAAGGATGTGCCCGCGGTCAATGCGCAGATCCAGGGCGATGAGATCGTCTATTTCAACTATGTCGACCTGTCGGTCGCGGTCAGCGCGCCCAACGGGCTGGTGGTGCCCGTGGTACGCAATGTCGATGCGATGAGCTTTGCCGAGATCGAGCAGGCGATTGCCGGCTATGGCCAGAAGGCCAAGGACGGCACGCTTTCGATGGAGGATATGAAGGGCGGCACCTTCACCATTTCCAATGGCGGCGTGTTCGGCTCGCTGATGTCCACGCCGATCATCAACCCGCCGCAAAGCGCGGTTCTGGGCCTGCACCGGATCGAAGACCGGCCCGTTGCCCGCAATGGCCAGGTGGTGATCCGCCCGATGATGTATCTGGCGCTGTCCTATGACCACCGCATCATTGACGGGCGCGAGGCGGTGACCGCGCTCAAGATCATCAAGGAAGCGATCGAAGACCCGATGCGCCTGCTGATTGATTTGTGATGGCGCGCGCAGCATCCTTCGACAGGCTCGCAGATGATCGGGTGTTGCGGCAAAAACTGATCCAACCCCGCTCGGCCTGAGCTTGTCGAAGGCCCGGCGCGAGGAGGCGAATATGGCTGACTACGATTTCGACGTTCTGGTGATTGGCGCTGGCCCCGGCGGCTATGTCGCAGCGATCCGCGCGGCGCAGCTGGGTCTGAAGGTCGCCTGCGTGGAAAGCCGCGCGACTTTGGGCGGCACCTGCCTCAATGTGGGCTGCATCCCGTCCAAGGCGATGCTGCACGCGTCCGAATATTTCGATGCCGCCGCCAATGGCGCGATGGCCAAGATGGGGATCGACGTCACCCCCAGGCTCAACCTCGCCGCCATGCACGCGCAGCGCGTGGACGCGGTAAGCGGGCTGACCAAGGGCATCGAATTCCTGTTCAAGAAGAACAAGGTCACCTGGCTGAAAGGCCATGCCAGCTTTGTCGATGCGCATACCGTGGCGGTGGAAGGGCAGAACCATTCAGCCAAGGAAGTGGTGATTGCCACCGGTTCCAGCGTTACCCAGCTTCCCGGCGTGGAGATCGACAATGCCAAGGGCGTGGTGGTGGACAGCACCGGCGCGCTGGAATTGGCTGCCGTTCCCAAGACGATGGTGGTGATCGGCGGCGGCGTGATCGGCCTTGAAATGGGCAGCGTATGGCGCCGTCTGGGGGCGAAAGTCACCGTGGTCGAATATCTCGACCAATTGCTGCCCGGCATGGATGGTGACATTCGCAAGGAAGCCGCCAAGATCTTCGCCAAGCAGGGCATGGAACTGAAGCTGTCCACCAAGGTCACCGGCTGCACGGTCAAGGGCAAGAAGGCGACGCTGACGCTTGAACCTGCGGCAGGTGGCGAGGCCGAGGAGCTAACCGCCGATTGCGTGTTGGTGGCGATTGGCCGCAAGCCCAATACCGAAGGGCTCAACCTCGACGCCATCGGCCTTGCCATCAATGCGCGCGGCCAGATCGAGGTCGATCACCAGTTCCGCACCAGCGTTCCCGGCGTGCGCGCCATTGGCGATGTCGTGCCCGGCCCCATGCTGGCGCACAAGGCCGAGGATGAAGGCATTGCCGTGGCCGAATGGATCGCGGGACAGGTTGGCATTGTGAACCACGATCTGATCCCCGGCGTGGTCTATACCTGGCCCGAAATTGCCGGGGTGGGCCTGACCGAGGAAGCCGCGCGGGCAAAGGGCGAGATCAAGGTGGGCAAGTTCCCCATGGCCGCCAACAGCCGCGCCAAGACCAATCACGAGCCCGATGGCTTTGTGAAGATCATCGCCGATGCCGCCACCGACAAGGTGCTGGGCGTATGGTGCATTGCCAGCGTGGCGGGCACGATGATCCAGCAGGCGACACAGGCGATGGAATTTGGCGCGCTGTCCGAAGATATCGCCTATACCTGCCACGCGCACCCCACCCATTCCGAAGCAATCAAGGAAGCGGCGATGGCGGTGCGGGGCAAGCCGATCCATATGTGATCCTGCGCGTGGGGGCGCGGTTCGCCAATCGTCTCCCCGCATTGCTGGCGCTGGGCGTGCCGGTTCTGGCAGGCATGGGTGCCATGGCGCTTCTGGGCGCACCTTTTGGGCATCTGCTGACAAATGCGGCCGCGCTGGTGGCGGGTGTCGTCTTGCTGCTGCTGCCGCTGCCGGTGCTGGCGAGTGGTCGCAGCGGGCGCCTTTTAGTCCTGTTCCTGCTGTCGCTGCTGTTCGTGCCGTGGATTGCCGGGCCTGACCTTGCCGGGGTAAGCCGCTGGATAGAGCTGGGGCCGATCACGCTGCACGCCGGGATGCTGGCCATCCCGGCGCTGTGCGTGCTGGGCGCGCGCGATCCTGATTATGCCGCGCCGGTCTTTCTTGCCGCGCTGCTGGCCTGCCTGCTGCAACCCGATGCCGCTTCGGCCTTTGCCCTGACCTTCGCTGCCGTGGGTATACATCACGCCACGCGCGACTGGAAGATGGGGGTGGTGGCGATTGCCGGGTTCTTTGCGATGCTGGCAGCCGCCGTGCGCGGGGAATTGCCTGTGGTGGAATATGCCGACCGGGTGCTGGTGCAATATGCGGCGGCCAATGCGCTGCTGGCGCTGGGCCTGTTCGCCAGCCTGGTCGGCGGTTTCTGCCTGATGGCGCTGGCGCTGCCGGTGGAGCGTCCTGCTCGGCTTGCTCTGGCGGGCAGCTTGTTCGGCTTTTCGATCATGGGGGTGATGGCGAATTACCCCTCGCCGCTGATCGGATATGGCGCGGCGGCAATTCTGGGCTATGGCCTTGCCTTGGGTCTATCGACGAAAGCTGCGACATGACGACGCTCTCCCCCTTCCACCTCGCCTTCCCGGTGCACGATCTGGCCGCAGCGCGCGCCTTCTGGGGCGGGGTGATGGGCTGTCCGGAAGGGCGATCATCCGATCAGTGGGTGGATTTCAATTTCTACGGCCACCAGATCGTGACGCACCTCGTCCCCGGCTGTGATCGGCGCGACGAAGCCAGCAATCCGGTGGATGGCCACGGCGTGCCCGTGCCGCATTTCGGCATCGTGCTGAGCATGGAGGAATGGCAGGCGCTGGCCGACCGGCTCATCGCTGCGGGCACGCAATTCGCGATTGCGCCCTATATCCGGTTCAAGGGGCAGCCGGGCGAGCAGGCGACGATGTTCTTCCGCGATCCCTCGGGCAATGCGATCGAGATGAAGGCCTTTGCCGACCGCTCCAAACTGTTCGCCACCACCTGATGACCGCCGTTCCACCCGCCACTCTGCCACCCTTGGTGGAGATTGCCGCCACCGCGCTGTTCGCGCTGTCGGGCGCGCTGCTGGCCGCACGGCTGAAGCAGACCTTCGTGACCGCCAGCTTCTTTGCCCTCGTCACCGGGGTTGGCGGCGGCACGGTGCGCGATGCGCTGCTCAACGTGCCCGCCTTCTGGCTCAACGATATGTGGATTGCACCCGCCATTCTCGCCACGGCGCTGCTTGCCTGGTTCACTCCGCACCGCTGGTGGGAGGGGCGCCTGCTCGAATGGGCCGATGCGGCGGGTCTGGCCAGCTTCACCGTGCTGGGCACGACCAAGGCGCTGGCGCTGGGCGTGGCGCCCGTGCCCGCCGCCATTCTGGGCGTGGTAACCGGCTGCGCGGGCGGGATCATCCGCGATGTGGTGGCAGGCGTGCCCTCCATCATCATGCGTCCGGAAATCTATGTGACGGCGGCCGCGCTGACGGCGGGTCTGGTCGTGCTCCTGGCGGCGCTCAGCGTGCCCAGTGCGCTTGCCTGGATCGTCGCCGGAATGGCCGGTTTCGCGTTGAGAGGCGCAGCAATGATCTGGAACATCCAATTGCCCGCCTATTCGCGCGGCAACTGACGCTCAGCCGCCCCAGCTGTCGGAATAGCCTTCCTCGCCCGGCAGCGGGCCGCCCGGATAGGCCGGGCGCGGATCGTCCTGCCCCGCGCCGAGATCGGAATCGACGCCGCGCCTGTCGTAACCCGCGGGCGTCTGGCGCGTTGCGGCGCGCGCACGCGCATAGGTCTCGTCGCTCAATTGCGGGCCACCCTCGGCAGCGGCGGCGCCTTCCAGCCATGACAATTCGCGTCCAATGTCGATGGCGCGAATACGGCCGTCATTGTCGATCCGGCAGGCGAACTGGTCACCCTGTTCCAGCCTGCCCGACACGCGCCAGCCACCGGCATCGCGGGTTGCCTGATCGACATCGCGCACCCGGTCACGCCCGCGCTCGATCTCGCTCACGCACATATCCACGGCATTATCCAGACCGCTGCCGTTCCGCCCGCGCGCGTCGCGCGGCGGTTCGCGGTAGGGGCCGGGATAGGGCTGGCGATAAGGTTCCTGCACGCGGCGCTGATCGCTTCGGTTCGATGCGGAGCTGGCAATCGCGGCAATCAGGCCGATAACCGCGACTCCTGCGATCACATCGCCGGTGCTCACCCGGTCACGGCGGTAAGGCCGGTAATACCCGTAACCCTGCGCGTTCTCGATCGCAGGGCCACTGCCCACGCCAAGCGGAAATGGCGCGGCGGATGCCGGCGTGGCAGCCATTGCTGCGGCGCTGATCGCGGCAAGAACGGTTCCGGGATGGATGCGGGAAAAGGCCATCTGCATTTCCTTGGTGTGGACGGGCAAGGGGGCGCCCACTGCCCCGCTATGACGCAGGAGTAGGCGGCACAGGCTTTCACATACCTGAACCGCCTACCTTGTCATCTGGCGGGATCAGCGCAGGCTGCGCAGCCCGCTGAAGCGCACATCGGTCACCTGGCCGCGGCGGAAATCGCAGGTGAAGCGGCCTTCCTCGAACCCGCTGTTGCGGTAGCCGCTGCGGTAATTGTTCCAGCTTCCGCCACGGTTGTTGTAGCTGCGCACCGCGATATTGCCGCGCACTTCGAAGCCGTGGCGTTCACGGTCCACATCGCGGATCTGGGTCACATTGGCCCGACCGCCGCCCCAACGTTCGGCCTGCCGTTCGGCTGCCCGCACGCATTGCTGCACGGCGCGGTCGGCATTGTTGTTGCGGTAGCTGCCGCGCGGATTGTAATCGTACCACCCGCTGTTCCCGCCCCGGTAATCGCGATCATAATAATAGCCGCCGTCCCGGTAATCACGGTCGCGGTCGCGGTTGCTGGCCGATGCGGCCACCGCAGCGATACCGCCCAGGATCAGCGCCCCCGCCACCACTTCGCCGGTGCTGAGGCCCCCACGGTCGCGGCCGCGATCCTGCGCCAGCGCAGGGACAGCGGAACCGGCAACAAAGGCCAGCGTGGCGGCCGTTCCAATCAGGGTCTTGGTAAAGGTCTTCATGAGGGTTCTCCTCTCTTGCCGGTGGCGGGATAGCCACCTCATGAAAGGAGGTTTAGGCGAGTCGCGGTGATGCAGCGCTGAACTGCGCTGTTAGCGTTCGTTCATCTACATATGTAGTTTTATGAACGATTATTCGCCCATTCTCAACCCCGCCCAATATCCCAGAAAGGCCATCGCATCCGCCGCCTCGGCAATCGCCTTGTCGGTCGGTTTGCCCGACCCGTGCCCTGCACGCGTTTCGACGCGGATCAATTGCGGACGCTCGCCCAGTCCCGCTGCCTGCAATGCGGCCGTGTATTTGAAGCTGTGCCCCGGCACCACGCGGTCATCGGTATCGGCCGTCGTCACCAGGATCGCGGGATAATCCACGCCGGGGGATATGTTGTGCAGCGGGGAATAGGCCCGCAGGATGCGCCAGTCCTCCTCGCGCTCGGGATAGCCGTAATCGTCCACCCAATAGCGCCCGGCAGTCCAGCGGTCGAAGCGCAGCATATCCATCACCCCAACCTGCGCATTGCCTGCTGCAAACAGATCGGGCCGCTGGTTGATGACCGCGCCCACCAGAAGGCCACCGTTGGAGCCTCCCTGAATGGCGAGACCGCCCGCCGGCGTGATGCCCTCGGCAATCAGGAACTCGCCCGCCGCGATGAAATCGTCGAACACATTCTGCTTGTTCGCGCGGCGGCCGCCATCGTGCCATGCCTTGCCATATTCGCCGCCGCCGCGAATATTGGCGACCACATAGGCCCCGCCTGCTTCCACCCAGGCGATGCGGCTGGCGGAAAAGCCGGGGGTGAGCGAGACATCGAACCCGCCATAACCGTAAAGCAGCGTCGGCAGGGCCGCGCCCGCCTCGGCCAGATCACGCCGCCGCATGATGAACATCGGCACGCGGGTGCCATCCTTGCTGGTATAGAAGCGCTGCTCCACCAGCAGGCTATCGGGATCGAACGCCAGCTGCGGCTCGGCAAAGACACTGCGTTCACCGCTCGCCAGATCGAGGCGGTAGATCGTGGGCGGGCGGTTGTAGCTGGTGAAGCTGTAGAAGGTTTCGGGATTGCCCGGCTCCCCGGTAAAGCCCCCCGCGCTGCCAATCCCGGCCAGTGCAATTTCGCCCGCAGGCGTGCCGTCCAGCGCGAACATCCGCACCGCACTGCTCGCGTCGCGCAGATAGGTCAGCACCAGCCTGTCCCCCACCAGCGAAGCGCCGTCGATCGGCTGATCCATTTCGGCCACCAGCGGCGTCCACTGCGGATCGGCGGCATCCAGATCGATGGTGAGCACGCGGTAGAGCGGTGCGTCCTTGTTCGTCATCACGAACAGCCGCGCGCCAACCGCATCGATCACGCCCCACATATTATCAAACCCGGTCACCAGCGGGCGCGCCTGCCAGCCCCGTTCCGCGCGCGCGGCAAGGTCAATGGCGTGCACCTCGTACCGTGCATCGGTGCCGATGGAGGATGTGATGATCGCCCAGCGCGACCCGTGCGTCACCCCGGCAGTGTGGTTGCGTTCCGGGTGATCGGGCGTGGCAAAGACCAGCTCGTCCGCCGCCTGATCGGTGCCGATGCGGTGAAAATACACGGCCTGGTTGAAATTGAGTGCCTGAAAATCCTGCCCTGCCTCGGGTTCGGGAAAGCGCGAATAGAGGAAGCCCTCCTCCCCCACCCAGGCAAGGCCGGTGAACTTGGCCCAGCGCACATCGCCGCCGATCTGCGCGCCCGTCGCAACATCCAGCACACGCAGGATTCGCCAGTCGCTGCCGCCATCCTGCACGCTGTAGAGCAGCTTGCTGCCGTCGGGCGAAGGCGCCCAAGCGTCCAGCGCGGTCGCCCCGTCAGCGGCCCAGCCATTGGGGTCGATCAACAGGCGCGGCTCGCCCGCCAGCCCTTCGCGCACATAGAGCGGGCTCTGGTTCTGCAGGCCGGTGTTGTGCGTGTAGAAATACCGGTTCCCGGCGCGCACCGGCACCGAATAGCGCGCAAAATCGAACACCTCGCCAATCCGCTGGCGGAACCAGTCGCGCATCGGCAATTGCGCCAGATAGGCGTCGGTCACTGCGTTCTGCCGTTCAACCCAATCGGCCACTTCCGGATTGTTCCGGACATCGTCCTCCAGCCAGCGATAGGGATCAGCGATCGCCTCGCCAAACAGGGTTTCGACCACATCGCCGCGGCGGGTTTCGGGATATTGCGGGGCTGTCATGCTTCCCGCGATAGCAGGGGCGGAAAGCAGGGCAAAGGGGACAGACAAAAGGCTGACGGCAAGCAAACGCAGGCGCATTGGGGCTCCACAAACAAAAAGCGGCTGCGATCGTTACAATCGCAACCGCCCTTTGAAAAGCCTTGTGAAGCGGCGAATTACGCGTCTTCGTATTCGTCCGCGTTCTTCATCGGGCCGCTGTCCTGGCCCTTGGCGCTCTCGTCGCGGTCAACCAGTTCGATCACCGCAATCGGCGCAGCGTCCGATGCGCGGTAGCCCGCCTTGATGATGCGGGTATAGCCGCCTTCGCGGTTGGCATAGCGGGTGGCCAGCACATCAAACAGCTTCGCCAATTGCGCATCATCGAGCAGGCGAGCGTGCGCCAGACGGCGGTTCGACAGGCCGCCACGCTTGGCCAGCGTGATCAGCTTTTCGACATAGGGGCGCAGTTCCTTCGCCTTGGCCACCGTGGTGGTGATCTGCTCGTGCTTGATCAGCGCGGCAGCCATGTTGCGGAACATCGCGGTGCGATGGCCCGATTTGCGGCTCAGCTTGCGGCCCGAAATACCATGACGCATATTCTTTACTCCATTTGCCGACCCATCCGGGCGGGAAACCGGTTCCCACTTTCCCTGATGGGATCGGACGTTCGAAAAGGGGCCGTTCCAGGTACCCCAGTGCAGGCAGAAAGGGTCTGCCCATCCCATTCAGGAGACCCTGCGAAGGCAGGAACCTCAGGCAATGTCGCGCTGCGACGAGGGAGGCCCCGGCCTGCGCCGGGGCTTCTCGCATCAATCAGCCCAGAAGTTCCTGTTCGAGCTTCTTGGCCATTTCCTCGATATTCTCCGGCGGCCATCCGGGGATGTCCATGCCCAGACGCAGGCCCATGGAAGACAGCACTTCCTTGATCTCGTTGAGCGACTTGCGGCCGAAATTCGGCGTGCGCAGCATCTCGGCTTCGGTCTTTTGCACCAGATCGCCGATATAGATGATGTTGTCGTTCTTGAGGCAGTTGGCCGAACGCACCGACAGTTCCAGTTCGTCCACCTTCTTGAGGAGGTAGCGGTTGAGCTGGTTGGTGTCGCTTTCCTGCGGCTCGGCAGCAAGGCCGATCATGGTGCCCACAGTCTGCGGCATACCATCGTCGAAGTGGACGAACAGCGAGAGCTGATCCTGAAGGATGCGCGCGGCATAGGCCACCGCGTCTTCCGGGGTCACCGTGCCATCGGTCTCGACCGTCAGGCTCAGCTTGTCGAAATCCAGCTCCTGGCCGACGCGGGCGTTCTCGACCTTGTAGCTCACCTGCTTGATCGGCGAATAGAGCGAGTCGACCGGGATCAGGCCGATGGGCGCATCGACCGGACGGTTCGACACGGCGGGGACATAGCCCTTGCCGGTATCCGCCGTCAGTTCCATGTTCAGCGTCGCGCCTTCGTCCAGATGGCAGATGACGAGTTCGGGGTTCAGCACCTCGATATCGCCCGACACGGCAATGTCGCCGGCCTTCACCGCAGCCGGGCCGGTTGCGGAAAGCTGCAGACGCTTGGGGCCTTCGCCTTCCATCTTCAGGGCGATCTGCTTCACGTTCAGCACGATGTCGGTCACATCCTCGCGCACACCGGCGAGGCTGGAGAATTCATGCAGCACGTTTTCGATCTTGATCGAGGTGATCGCGGCGCCCTGAAGGCTGGACAGGAGAACACGGCGCAGCGCATTGCCCAGAGTAAGGCCGTAGCCACGCTCCAGCGGTTCGGCCACGAAGGTCGCCTTGCGCTTGCGATCGCCGCCTTCCTTGATTTCCAGATTGCTGGGCTTCTTGAGTTCCTGCCAGTTCTTCATGTTGACGGACATGGACTTCCCCTAAAGGTTTGTTTGGGCGGCAACGGCCGCAAGCACCGGAAGGTGCCGCGGCCGATGCGAATGACTGTGTTGCGGGCCGGACGAATGCCGCCCGGCGCCGCGCAGATATTCGATCAGACGCGGCGACGCTTGGACGGCCGCACACCATTGTGCGGGATCGGCGTCACATCGCGGATCGACGTAATGGTGAAACCCACTGCCTGCAGGGCACGCAGCGCGCTTTCACGGCCCGAACCCGGACCCTTGATTTCCACTTCCAGGGTGCGCACGCCATGTTCGGCGGCCTTCTTGCCGGCATCGTCCGCCGCCACCTGAGCGGCATAGGGGGTGGACTTGCGGCTGCCCTTGAAGCCCATCATCCCCGCGCTGGACCAGCTGATCGCATTGCCTTGCGCATCGGTGATGGTGATCATCGTGTTGTTGAAGCTGGCGTTGACGTGGGCCACACCGCTTGAAATATTCTTCTTGTCGCGCCGCCTGATGCGGCCGGGTTCGCGTGCCATGTCTGGTATCCTTTGAACTTGCGAGAAGGGAAAAGCCTGGCTGCCTTGCGGCAGTGCAGCTTACTTCTTCTTGCCGGCGATCGGCTTGGCCTTGCCCTTGCGGGTGCGGGCGTTGGTGTGGGTGCGCTGACCGCGAACGGGCAGGCCCTTGCGGTGACGCAGACCGCGATAGCAGGCCAGATCCATCAGGCGCTTGATGTTCATCGCGGTGTCGCGGCGAAGATCGCCTTCCACCGTGTAATCGGCATCAATGGTTTCGCGGATCTGCAGCACTTCGGCATCCGACAGGTCCTGCACCCGGCGCGAATGATCAATGCCCAGCTTGTCGGCAATCGCCTTGGCCGTTGTGGGGCCGATACCGTGAATATAGGTAAGCGCCACGATAACGCGCTTGTTGGTGGGGATATTGACCCCGGCAATACGAGCCACTTGATTCTCCTGCTCCACAGGGGTTGGCAGATCCTGCCGGAACGCGCCCCTATCTCATCGCGATAGACATATTCGCACCAACGGCATCGCACTGCGCCAAGGCCGAAGCCAAAACAGCAAAAGCCCGGTTGGCGCGCAAAGTTGGCTGCGGCCTGCCGGACCCAATACCGATGAAACGAGTTTGGAGGCCGTAAGGTGATTCGGCCAATGCGTCAAGCACGCAAAGCAGGTGCAAGAAAATTCCTGCACCAGCGCATGAGCTTATCCGCCAAACCCCTTATGCCATCAAGAATGCACGGCGTCAAAGCCGATGCTGGAGCAATGGACAAGCCCCGGCCTGCCTTTCACTTACCGTCGAGGATTGCGGCAATCTGCGCGGTTACCGTATCGATCGCGCCCATCCCGTCCACGCGGGACACAAGGCCGCGGGCTTCGTAATAGGGCAGGATAGGCGCAGTCTTGGCGCGGTATTCGGCCATCCGCGTGCGTACGGTCTGCTCGTTGTCGTCGGGGCGGCGCTTGAATTCGGTGCCGCCGCATTTGTCGCACACACCGGGCGTCACGGGTTGCTTGAACACATCGTGATACCCTGCCCCGCACGAACCACAGGTGAACCGGCCGGTGATGCGTTCGACCAGCGCGTCTTCGTTCACCGCCAGTTCGATCACATGGTCGAGGCTGCGTCCGTGCTTGGCGAGCAGCGCGTCGAGAGCCACCGCCTGCGCCTCGGTGCGCGGATAGCCGTCGAAGATCGCCCCGGCTTCCGGCCCCATGGCCGCCAGTTCGGCGTCGATCAGGTCGGACACGATCTCGTCCGATACGAGCTGCCCCGCATCCATCACCGCCTTGGCCCGCAGGCCCACGGGCGTGCCCGCCTTCACCGCCGCGCGCAGCATATCCCCGGTCGAGAGCTGCCGCATACCGTGCCGCTCGACCAGCAAGGACGATTGCGTGCCCTTGCCCGCTCCGGGAGGGCCAAGCAGGATGATGTTGAGTGCCATGAAACCCTCCCCAGACAGGCAGCCCCCGCTACCCGCCGCAATTTGCCCGAAATAGCCGGCGCTTAGCGCATCCGGCCCTTCAGCTTGGCCTTCTTGATAAGGTCACCATACTGGTGCGCAAGCAGGTGGCCCTGAATCTGGCTGATCGTATCCACAGTCACGTTGACCACAATCAGCAGGCTGGTCCCGCCCAGGAAGATCGAGAAGCCGGTATTGCGCAGCAGATATTCGGGCGCGACGCAGACGATCGTCAGATAGATCGCCCCCACCACCGTGATGCGCGTCAGCACATAATCAAGGTAGTCCGCGGTCCGCTTGCCCGGACGAATGCCTGGAATGAAGCCGCCGTTCTTCTTCAGGTTTTCCGCCGTGTCTTCCGGGTTGAACACCACGGCCGTGTAGAAGAAGCAGAAGAAGATGATGCCGATGGCATAGAGCGTCAGGTAAATCGGCTGACCCGGCGCAAGATAGAGGTTGAGCGTCTGCACAACCGAATAGAACATACTGTCGGTGCTCACCGAATTGCCGGCGAACTGGCTGATGGTCAGCGGCAGCAGCAAAAGCGAGCTGGCAAAGATCGGCGGGATCACGCCGGCCGTGTTGATTTTCAGCGGCAGGTGCGAACGATCCGCCTGCATCCCGCCATTCTGCGTCGCGCGCTTGGGATACTGGATCAGCAGGCGGCGCTGGGCGCGCTCCATGAAACAGATGAACAGGATCAGGATGACAACCATCGCGATGATGCCCAGCACGGTCGCATTACCGATCGAACCTTCGGAATAACCGCTGAACAGGTTCGAGGTGAATGTCGGGAACTGCGCCACGATCCCGGCCATGATGATCAGCGACACGCCGTTGCCGATGCCGCGGCTGGTGATCTGTTCACCCAGCCACAGCAGGAACATCGTCCCGCCGATCAGGCTGATCACCGCGCCGATCTTGAACATGAGGCCCGGCGCGACCACGGCATGAAGCCCGCTTTGCGCGGCATAGGCTTCAAGGCCCGACGCGAGGAACCAGCCCTGGATCGCGCACAGCAGCACCGTGCCATAGCGGGTATACTGGTTCAGCTTCTTGCGCCCTGCCTCGCCTTCCTTCTTGATCGCCATCAGCGCCGGATGGAGCGAGGCAGCCAACTGGATGACGATCGAGGCCGTAATATAAGGCATCACGCCCATCGCGATCAGGCTCATCCGCTCCAGCGACCCGCCAGAGAACGTATTGAACAGATCGAGAATGCCGCCACGCGTCTGATCGTACAGCGTTTCCAGGATCAGCGGATTGACGCCGGGCAGCGGCACAAAGCTGAGGAAACGGAACACGACCAGTGCCCCGATCGTGAACCAGATGCGCTGGCGCAGCTCGGTCGCCTTGCCGAAATTGGAGAAGCTCAGCGAGCTGGCGATGTTATCGGCGCGTGATGCCATTGTCTCTGTTTCGCCCTGAAATGGACGCCGGTCGCCCGGCAGTCACGGTCATGTAGGGGGCACCGGGCCGCTTGTCGAACCCGGTAAAGGACATTTTTGTCCTTGCCCCCGACAATCCTTACTTGGCGGCGGCCTTGTTCGCCTCGCGGCGGGCCGTCTTCTTTTCATGCTCAGTGGGTTGCGCAGCAGGCAGTTCAACCGAACCACCGGCCTTTTCCACCGCCGCGCGGGCGCCGGCCGACACGCCATCGACCTTGAAGGTCAGCTTGGCGGTGATTTCACCCTTGCCCAGCAGACGCACGCCATCCTTGCCACCGCGCGCAACGCCGGCTGCCTTGAGTGCGGCGTGATCGATCACGGCCTTGGGATCGAGCTTGCCGGCATCGACCAGCTTCTGGATCATGCCCACGTTCACTTCGGCAAAATCCTTGCCGAACGGATTGTTGAAGCCGCGCTTCGGCAGGCGCATATGCAGCGGCATCTGGCCGCCTTCAAAGCCCTTGATGGCCACGCCCGAACGGCTCTTCTGGCCCTTCTGGCCGCGCCCTGAGGTCTTGCCCTTGCCTGAACCGATACCACGGCCCACGCGAATGCGGGACTTGCGGGCACCGGGATTGTCGCGGATGTCATTCAGTTTCATGTCTTGCACTCGCTTTCGCTTTATTCGCGCTAAAAACGGAAGTGGCCCGGTAATGCGCCGGGCCACCTCATGTCAATCCAGCTTGCCACCCGGAACCGGGCGGCGCGCCGATTATTCGACGATCGTCACCATGTGCGGCAGCTTGCGCAGCGCGCCGCGCACTTCGGGGGTGTCTTCCAGTTCCACCACCTTGTGCATCTTGTTCAGGCCCAGACCGATCAGGATCTGGCGCTGAATGGCCGGGCGACGGATCGGCGAACCGATCTGCTTGATCTTGATTTTCGCCATGATCGTTTACTCCGCAATCGCTTCGGCAGCGGCTTCGGCCTCTGCTTCGCTCGCGCCGCCGCGACCCAGCAGGTCGGCAACCTTCTTGCCCCGGCGCTGCGCAACCGACTTCGGCGAAGTCTGCTCGCTCAGCGCGTCAAACGTGGCGCGGATCATGTTATAGGGGTTGCTGGTGCCGATCGACTTGGTCACCACGTCGGCAACGCCCAGGCTTTCGAACACCGCGCGCATCGGGCCGCCGGCGATGATGCCCGTGCCCGGAGGGGCCGAACGCACATTCACCTTGCCCGCACCGAAATGGCCCTTGCCATCGTGGTGCAGCGTGCGGCCTTCCTTCAGCGGAACGCGGATCATCTTCTTCTTGGCAGCCGAAGTCGCCTTGTTGATGGCTTCGGGCACTTCGCGTGCCTTGCCATGGCCAAAGCCGACGCGGCCCTTGCCATCGCCCACCACGACCAGCGCAGCAAAACCGAAGCGCTTGCCGCCCTTCACCGTCTTGGACACGCGGTTGATGTGGACGAGCTTTTCAATCAGCTCCTCGCCGCCATCTTCCGCGCCACCGCGACGGTCGTCCCGGTCACGGCGCCCACGGCCACCGCGCTCACCGCCACGGTCGTTGCCGCCACGCTCACCACCGCGGCCACGGCCACGGCGCGGCTGATCGGTGCCCTCGGCAGGCGCTTCGGCTGCGGCAACTTCGGTGTTTTCGATGATTTCATCAGCCATAATCAGAACTCCAGCCCGCCTTCACGGGCGGCATCGGCCAGCGCCTTGACGCGGCCATGGAACAGGAAACCGCCGCGATCGAACACGACAGTCTTCACGCCAGCCTTGACGGCAGCAGCGGCGATGTCCTTGCCCACCTGCGCGGCAGCATCGACATTGGCGCCCGAGGACTTGCCACCCAGCGTAGAGGCGGCGGCCAGGGTGCGGCCATCCTTGTCGTCAATGATCTGCGCGTAGATGTGCTTGCCGGTACGGTGCACCGAAAGGCGCGGCTTGCCACCGGCACGGGCGCGCAGCGCGGTGCGGACACGGCGGCGGCGGCGTTCAAAGAGAGAGAGCTTTGCCATCTTACTTCTTCTTCCCTTCCTTGCGGAAGATATATTCGCCGCGATACGCCACACCCTTGCCCTTGTAGGGCTCAGGCTTGCGCCATTCACGGATCTCGGCAGCGAACTGCCCGACCTTCTGCTTGTCGATACCGGTGATCTCGATCGTGGTCTGGTCCGGGGTCTTCACCTCCAGACCTTCGGGCACGGCCAGATCGACATCGTGACTGTAGCCAAGCTGCAGCTTGATCGTCTTGCCCTGCGCCGAGGCGCGATAGCCCACACCCTTGATGTCGAGAATCTTGGTGAAGCCGTTCGACACGCCTTCGACCAGGTTCGCGACCAGCGTGCGCTGCATACCCCAATGGCTGCGAGCAACCTTCGAGGTGTTGGCCGGCTTGATGGTGATCGCATCACCATCCACCGCATATTCCACATGGTCGGACAGTCCCATCGTCAACGTGCCCTTGGGCCCCTTGACGGTCAGCTGACCGTTTTCGATCTGCGCGGTCACGCCACTGGTAATGGCAACCGGCTTCTTGCCGATGCGGCTCATCAGAACACCTCCGCCAGCACTTCGCCGCCGACATTCTGCTGCCGCGCTTCCGCATCGGACAGCACGCCGCGGGGCGTGGAGACGATCGAGATACCCAGGCCGTTGCGCACGGGAGCAAGATCCTTGCTGCCCGAATAGACGCGGCGGCCGGGCTTCGACACGCGCGCGACATACTTGATCGCGGGCTCGCCTTCGAAATACTTCAGCTCGATGCGCAGCGCCTTGTGCGGGCCGGTGTTATCTTCGGTGTAACCGCGGATATAGCCTTCGCGCTGGAGCACTTCGAGAACGTTCGCGCGCAGCTTGGAAGCGGGGGAAAGGACAGAATCCTTCTTCGCCTGCTGGCCGTTGCGGATGCGGGTGAGCATATCACCCAGGGGATCGGTCATAGCCATCGTTCAGATCCTCACCAGCTCGACTTGGTCACGCCCGGGATCAGGCCGTGATTGGCCAGATCGCGCAGCTCGATGCGGCACAGGCCGAACTTGCGGTAATAGCCGCGGGGGCGGCCGGTGGTGGCGCAGCGGTTGCGCACGCGGGTCGGATTCGCGTTGCGCGGAATCTCGGCCAGCTTCAGGCGCGCGATCAGACGCTCGCTCTCGTCGAGCGATTCATCATCGGCAATCGCCTTCAGCTTCGCGTATTTGCCCGCATACTTCTTCACGAGCTTCTTGCGCCGCTCGTTCTTGTTGATGGAACTCAGTTTCGCCATTGGACTTAAGCTCTCTTCTCTCTTCTCGAGATCAATTTCTCGACCTGGGCGCCGCTTACGCGGCAGCCTTTTCTTCTTCGGCTTCTTCAGCCGGGAACGGGAAACCGAAAAGACGCAGCAGTTCGCGCGCTTCCTCGTCGGTCTTGGCGGTGGTGGTGACAATGATATCCATGCCCCGCACCTTCTCGATCTTGTCGTAGCTGATCTCGGGGAAGATGATCTGCTCCTTCAGGCCCATGGCGTAATTGCCATTGCCATCGAAGCTCTTCGGATTCAGCCCACGGAAGTCGCGGATGCGCGGCATTGCGATGGTCACCAGACGGTCGAGGAACTCGTACATCCGGTCGCGGCGCAGAGTCACCTTGCAGCCAATGGGCATACCTTCGCGCAGCTTGAACTGGGCGATGGACTTCTTGGCCTTGGTGATCACCGGCTTTTGGCCTGCGATCAGTTCCATTTCCTCGGCGGCGATCTGAACCTTCTTCTTGTCCTGGCTGGCTTCGCCCACGCCCATATTGAGCGTGATCTTTTCCAGACGGGGCACTTCCATGTGGTTCTTGTAACCGAATTTCTCGGTCATCGCCTTGACGATGCGGTCGTTATACGCCGCCTTCATGCGAGGGGTGTAATCAGCCATCGATCTTCTCCCCGGACTTGACGGCGATGCGCACCTTCTTGCCGTCACGCTCTTCAAAGCGCACGCGGGTGGGCTTGCCGTCCTTGGGATCGGCAATGGCGACCTTGGAAATCGCCATCGGGGCGGGCGCGCGGTCAATGCCGCCCTGCGGATTGGACTGCGTCGGCTTGCGGTGGCGAGCGGCCACATTCACGCCTTCAACCACGACCTTGCCTTCGGAAGGCAGAACGCGCGCAACCGTGCCGGTGCGGCCCTTGTCCTTGCCCGAAAGCACGACGACCTGGTCGCCCTTCTTGATCTTTGCAGCAGCCATCACAGCACCTCCGGAGCAAGGCTGATGATCTTCATGAACCCCTTGGAGCGCAGTTCGCGCACCACCGGGCCAAAGATACGGGTGCCGATCGGCTCCTCGTTCTTGTTCACGAGCACCGCGGCATTGCTGTCGAAGCGGATCACGCTGCCATCGGGACGGCGCACATCCTTGCGGGTGCGCACGATCACGGCACGGTGCACATCACCCTTCTTCACGCGGGCGCGCGGCTGCGCCTCCTTCACGGAGACGACGATGACATCCCCGACCGACGCGGTACGACGCTTCGAGCCACCCAGCACCTTGATGCACTGGACGCGCTTGGCGCCGCTGTTGTCCGCGACGTCGAGATTGGATTGCATCTGGATCATTGATCCGTCTTCCTTCTCATTGGCTTTCCGGGACTTTGGCCTTCACCAGCCCGGGAGTTCCTAAAACGCCTGTCCCCCTTGCAGGGGCACGAAATACTCAGTTGCCGGCCGCCTCGACATCGAGATCGGCTTCCACCGCGACACCCTTGCTGGCCGCCACGCGATCAAGAACCTTCCAGGTCTTGGTCTTGGAATAGGGCCGGGTCTCCTCGATGCGGACGGTATCGCCCACGGTAAAGGCATTGTCTTCATCGTGCGCGTGATACTTCTTCGAACGGCGGATGATCTTCCCGTAGAGCGGGTGCTTCACCTTGCGTTCGACCTTCACGGTCACGGTCTTGTCGGTCTTGTCGGAAGTGACAGTGCCGATAAGGATACGCTTGGGCATGGGTTTCTCCTCAGGCCTTCACGGCTTCGGCGGCGCGCTGGCCCTGAAGCGTCTTGATGCGGGCGATCTCGCGGCGCACTTCCTTCACCCGGGCAGGACGCTCGAGCTGGTTGGTGGCTGCCTGGAAGCGCAGATTATACGCCTCACGCTTGAGGCTGACGAGAGCTTCGGTGAGCTGATCGTCGGACTTGGTCCGCAGATCTTCCATGATGTTCTTCTTGGCCATCATTCGCCTCCCAGGTGCGATGTGTCACCCAGACGGGCAACAACCTTGGTCTTGATCGGCAGCTTCATCGCGGCGCGTTCAAACGCCTCGGCAGCCAGCGGGCCCGGAACGCCGTCCAGTTCGAACAGGATACGGCCCGGCTTCACGCGCGCGGCCCAGTATTCCACCGAACCCTTGCCCTTGCCCTGACGGACTTCGGCAGGCTTCTTGGACACCGGCACATCGGGGAACACGCGGATCCACAGGCGACCCTGACGGCGGATGTGGCGCGTGATCGCGCGGCGAGCCGCCTCGATCTGGCGCGCGGTGATGCGCTCCGGTTCCATGGCCTTCAGACCATAGGAGCCGAAATTCAGCGCCGAGCCGCCCTTGGCGTCGCCCTTGATCCGGCCCTTGAAGGCCTTGCGGAACTTGGTCTTTTTCGGTTGCAGCATTGCTCTACCCTACCCTCAGCGTGCCGGACGGACGCCGGAAGTCTGCGCTTCCATCATCAGCCGGTCCTGAGCCATCGGATCGTGAGCGAAAATCTCGCCCTTGAAGATCCAGCACTTGATGCCGATGATGCCATAGGCGGTCAGCGCCTCGGCCTCAGCGTAATCAACATTGGCGCGCAGCGTGTGCAGCGGCACACGGCCTTCGCGGTACCATTCGACGCGGGCGATTTCCGCACCGCCCAGACGGCCGCCGCACACGATCTTGATGCCTTCGGCACCCAGACGCAGCGCCGACTGCACCGCACGCTTCATCGCCCGGCGGAACGCCACACGGCGCACCAGCTGATCGGCAATGCCCTGCGCAACGAGCTTGGCATCGATTTCCGGCTTGCGGATTTCCACGATGTTCAGCTTCACTTCGCTGGGGGTCAGCGCCGAAAGCTGCTTGCGCAGCTTTTCGATGTCGGCGCCCTTCTTGCCGATGATCACGCCCGGACGCGCAGCATAGATCGACACGCGGCACAGCTTGGCCGGACGCTCGATCACCACCTTGGAAATCGCGGCCTGCGGCAGCGTGTCGAACACGAACTTGCGGATCGCCAGGTCTTCCTTGAGAAGCTGACGGTAATCCGCGCCTTCGGCATACCAGCGGCTGTCCCAGGTGCGGTTGATCTGCAGGCGCAGACCGATCGGATTGCTCTTCTGTCCCATCGATCAGGCCTCCTCGGACATTTCGCGCACAACGATGCGCAGACGGCTGAACGGCTTCAGGATGCGGGTGGACTTGCCACGGCCGCGGGTCGCAAAGCGCTTCATGGTGACGGACTTGCCCACGCTGGCTTCGGCCACGACGAGCGCGTCCACATCCAGATTGTGGTTGTTTTCCGCATTGGCAATGGCCGAGGCCAGCACCTTTTTCGCATCGCGCGCCATCGCCCGCTTGGAAAAGGTGAGGATGTTCAGCGCATCCTCGGCCTTCTTCCCGCGGATCAGCGCAGCGACAAGGTTCAGCTTCTGCGCCGAACCCCGAATGGTTGTGCCAACGGCCAGCGCCTCGTTATCGGCGACGCGGCGGGGAGCTTTCTGCTTGCCCATTATCGCTTACCCTTCTTGTCGGCAGCGTGGCCGGGGAAATTGCGCGTGGGCGCGAATTCACCGAGCTTGTGACCGACCATGTCCTCGTTGACGGACACCGGAATGAACTTCTGGCCGTTATAGACGTTGAACGTCAGGCCAACGAAATCGGGAAGCACGGTGGAACGGCGCGACCAGGTCTTGATCGGCTTGGAACTGTTGGCTTCCTGGGCTTCCTGCGCCTTCTTCAGCAGGTGAAGATCGACGAACGGACCCTTCCAGACGGAACGTGCCATCGCTGCTTACCTCTTCTTCTTGGCGTGACGCGAACGGATAATCAGCTTGTCCGTCTGCTTGTTGTTGCGGGTGCGGGCGCCCTTGGTGGGCTTGCCCCACGGGGTAACCGGGTGGCGGCCGCCCGAAGTCCGGCCTTCACCACCGCCATGCGGGTGGTCGACCGGGTTCTTGGCGACACCGCGGGTCAGCGGCTTCACGCCCATCCAGCGCTTGCGCCCGGCCTTGCCGAAGTTCTGGTTCTGGTTGTCGGGGTTCGACACCGCGCCAACCGTGCCCATGCAATCGGCACGCAGGTAACGCTGCTCACCGCTGTTGAGGCGCACGATCACCATGCCGCGGTCACGGCCCACCAGCTGCACATAGGTGCCTGCCGAACGCGCGATCTGCCCGCCCTTGCCCGGCTTCATCTCCACATTGTGGCAGATGGTGCCGACCGGCATCTGGCCCAGCAGCATCGCATTGCCGACCTTGGTGTCGACCTTTTCGCCAGCCACCACGCTGTCACCCACCGCCAGACGGTTGGGAGCCAGGATGTAAGCCAGTTCGCCGTCCTCATACTTGATGAGCGCGATGAACGCGGTGCGGTTGGGATCGTATTCGATCCGCTCAACCACGGCAGACATATCCCACTTGCGACGCTTGAAGTCGATATAGCGGTACTTCTGCTTGTGCCCGCCAGCCATGCCACGCGAAGTGACATGCCCCTTATTGTTGCGGCCACCGGTCTTGCGCTTGCCTTCGGTCAGCGCCTTGACGGGCTTGCCCTTGTACAGCGCCGACTTGTCGACGAGGACCAGGGCGCGGCGCGCCGGGCTGGTCGGGTTATAGTTCTTCAGTGCCATCGGATCAGCTCACGCCTTCGGTGATGTCGATCATCTGGCCTTCAGCCAGCGTGACAACCGCCTTCTTGATGTCCGAACGCTTGTAGGGCTTGCCCTTCCAGCGCTTGCTCTTGCCCTTCTGGACAATCGTGTTCACGCCCGTGACCTTGACGTCATACAGGGCTTCCACGGCTTCCTTGATCTGCGGCTTGGACGCAGTGGTTGCCACCTTGAACACGACCGCATTGTTCTCCGAGAGAAGCGTCGCCTTCTCGGTGATATGCGGAGCAACGATCACGTCATAGTGACGCGCGTCAATTGCGCTCTTCTTAGCCATCACTTAGCCCCTCCCGGGAGGGCGAAACGCGCCTCCAGCTTCTCGACAGCCGCCTTGGTAAGGACCAGCGTGTCATGCTTCAGGATGTCGTAGACGTTTGCGCCCACCGCCGGCAGGACATTCACGCCCGGCAGGTTGCGCGCTGCCAGCGCGAAACCGGCGTCAACGGCGTCGCCGTCGATCACCAGCACCTTGCCGGCCCAGCCGTTCTTGCCGAACGTCGCCGCAATCGCCTTCGTCTTGGCATCGGTCAGCTCCAGGCTGTCCACGACCACCAGACCCGACTTGGCCTTGCTCGACAGGGCCATCTTCAGACCAAGAGCACGCACCTTCTTGTTCAGCGACTGGCCGAACTCGCGGCGACGTGCGCCGTGAGCCTTGCCACCGCCAATGAAGATCGGGGCGGCACGGTCACCGTGACGGGCCCGGCCGCCACCCTTCTGGCGACCGAACTTGATGCCCGAACGGGCCACGTCCGAACGCTCGCGCGTTGCACGGGCAATGCCACGGCGGTTTTCGAGCTGCCAGGTGACGACGCGGTGCAGGATGTCTGCCCGCGGCTCGACACCGAAAACGGCATCGCTCAGTTCGATGTCGCCCGACGCCTTGCCGTCAATGTTTTGGACCTTCACCTTCACGGATCAGCCCTCCTTGTTCGCGTCGTCAGCGACAGCGGCCGCTTCGACGGGGGTGGTTTCTTCAGCGACGGCTTCGCCTTCGACCTGATCGGCCAGCTTGGGCTCGTCCTGCGCGGGCTTGGCGGCGCTCTTGTCGAGGATCGCACCGGGGAAAGGCAGACCTTCCGGGGCCGGAACCTTCACGGCATCACGAACCAGCAGCCAGCCATTCTTCGAACCGGGCACCGAGCCCTTCACGAAGATCAGACCGCGGTCGGCATCGGTACGCACAACTTCCAGGTTCTGCTGGGTGCGCTGGCGATCGCCCATATGGCCGGCCATCTTCTTGTTCTTGAAGACCTTGCCCGGATCCTGGCGGTTACCGGTCGAACCGTGCGAACGGTGGCTGACCGACACGCCGTGCGAGGCGCGCAGACCACCGAAGCCCCAGCGCTTCATGGCGCCGGCAAAGCCCTTGCCCTGCGTGTGGCCGGTGACATCAACCATCTGGCCGGCAATGAAATGCTCGGCCGAAATGGTGGCACCCACGGGCAGCAGGCCGCTTTCGTCCGCCACGCGGAACTCGGCAACTTTCTGCTTCAGGCCCACTTCCGCCTTGGCGAAAGCTTCGCGCTGCGGCTTGTTGACATTCTTCTGCTTGGCTTCACCAGCACCGACTTGCACCGAGTAATAACCGTCACGATCGGCGGTACGGTGAGCGGTAACCTGGCAGCCTTCCAGCGCCAGAACGGTGACGGGCACGTGCCGGCCATCCTCCTGGAACAGGCGGGTCATCCCGACTTTCTTCGCGATCACGCCAGTGCGCATGATCCATACTCCTCAACAGAGGCACACGGGACCATCCCGCGTGCTTGGTCAGCCCGAATTGTCATGCATCGCCCCGTCCGGGCTGAGATGCCCCCTTCCCCGTGGATCGGGTTCGGAAGCGAGACGGGGGACGCAGCCCGGATCAGATCCGGCGGTATCCCGATGTCTTGCATTGCCTTGCAGCAATGCGGGGCCATCAGAAGCCCCTGAAACTTCCGGCGCGTTTAAGGTCCGCACCGAAGACCGGAAATCAGCGGCTCAGGCCAACTTGATCTCGACATTCACGCCAGCAGCCAGGTCGAGCTTCATCAGTGCGTCGACAGTCTGGGCGTTGGGCTGCACGATGTCGAGCAGCCGCTTGTAGGTGCGCACCTCGAACTGCTCGCGCGACTTCTTGTCGACGTGCGGGCCGCGGTTCACGGTGAACTTCTCGATACGCGTCGGCAGTGGAATGGGGCCACGAATAAGAGCACCCGTGCGACGTGCGGTATCTGCGATTTCACCAGTTGCCTGGTCGAGAACGCGATGGTCGAACGCCTTGAGGCGAATGCGAATATTCTGAGCTTCCATGTCCTGTACCGATGCGAAAGAGCCACGGAGGCCATCACTGACCCCCAAAACAAAGAACCGCCCCACCTAACCGGATTTCCGGTGAGGGGCGGCCCTCGGAAAAAGCGGCCGGCGAGGGACGAATCCCCCGCCGGTGGCGCGCCTATATTACTTCGTGATCTTGCTGACAACCCCCGAACCGACGGTGCGGCCACCTTCGCGGATTGCGAAGCGCAGACCTTCGTCCATCGCGATCGGAGCGATCAGCTTGACGCCGATGGTCACGTTGTCGCCCGGCATCACCATTTCGGTGCCTTCGGGCAGGATCACTTCGCCGGTCACGTCGGTCGTGCGGAAGTAGAACTGCGGACGGTAGTTGGCGAAGAACGGCGTGTGACGGCCGCCTTCGTCCTTCGACAGCACGTAGACTTCGGCGCTGAACTCGGTGTGCGGAGTGACCGAGCCCGGCTTGGCCAGAACCTGACCACGCTCCACTTCGTCACGCGCGATACCGCGGATCAGGGCGCCGATATTGTCGCCAGCTTCGCCGCGATCGAGCAGCTTGCGGAACATTTCCACGCCGGTCACGGTGGTCTTCTTGGTGTCCCTGATGCCGACGATTTCGACTTCGTCACCCACATTCACGATGCCGGTTTCGATACGGCCGGTCACCACGGTGCCGCGGCCGGAGATCGAGAACACGTCTTCGATCGGCATCAGGAAGGGCTTGTCGATCGGACGGTCGGGCTGCGGAATGTATTCGTCAACGGCCTTGATGAGGGCGATGACCGAATCCTTGCCGATATTGTCGTCGCGGCCTTCCAGAGCAGCAAGGGCCGAACCCTTGATGATCGGAATGTTGTCGCCGTCGAAATCGTAGCTGGAGAGCAGTTCACGCACTTCCAGTTCGACCAGTTCGAGGATTTCCTCGTCGTCAACCTGATCGACCTTGTTCATGTACACGACCAGTGCCGGCACACCGACCTGACGGGCCAGCAGGATGTGCTCGCGGGTCTGCGGCATGGGGCCGTCAGCAGCGTTCACCACCAGGATCGCGCCGTCCATCTGGGCGGCACCGGTGATCATGTTCTTCACATAGTCGGCGTGGCCGGGGCAATCGACGTGCGCATAGTGGCGCTTGTCCGATTCATATTCCACGTGCGCGGTCGAAATGGTGATGCCGCGCTCGCGCTCTTCCGGCGCCTTGTCGATGTTGGCGAAGTCAACGGCGGTGCCGCCATAGGTTTCAGCCATCACCTTGGTGATCGCAGCGGTGAGCGTGGTCTTGCCGTGGTCAACGTGACCGATGGTGCCGATGTTGCAGTGCGGCTTGTTCCGCTCGAATTTTGCCTTTGCCATTTTTGTAACCTTCTCAAGTTCGAAATTGGAATGCGTGGTGTTCAGGCGGGCGTCTCACCGACTTGGCGCTGAATCAGGCGCCCGCCCCTAGACGTTGCGTGGGGGTTACGCAAGCTTCTCCTTGACCTCGGCCGCGACATTCGCCGGGACCTCGTCATAGTGCGAGAACTGCATGGTGTACTGCGCGCGGCCCTGGGTGAACGAACGCAGTTCATTCACATAGCCGAACATATTCGCCAGTGGCACGTGCGCCTCGACAACCTGGGCGTTGCCGCGCGTGTCGGTGCCCTGGATCATGCCGCGGCGGCTGTTCAGATCGCCGATCACGTCGCCCATATATTCTTCCGGCGTCACCACCTCGACCTTCATGATCGGTTCGAGCAGCTTGATGCCTGCCTTCTGCGCCCCCTCACGCATCGCACCACGGCCGGCAATTTCGAATGCCAGCGCCGAGGAGTCGACATCGTGGTACTTGCCGTCCAGCAGCTCCACCGAGAAGTCGATGATCGGGAAGCCGATCAGCGAACCGGTTTCGGCGGTTTCCTTCATGCCCTTTTCGATCGCGGGGATATATTCACGCGGAATATTGCCGCCCTTGATCGAATCGATGAAGGTGAAGCCCGAACCGCGTTCGCCGGGAGTCAGCTTGACCTTCACTTCACCGAACTGGCCCGAACCACCCGACTGCTTCTTGTGCGTGTAGGTCAGTTCCACCGGCTTGGCGAGGTATTCGCGGTAAGCCACCTGCGGTGCACCGACATTGGCCTCCACCTTGAATTCGCGGCGCATACGGTCAACCAGGATTTCGAGGTGAAGTTCACCCATGCCTTTGATGATCGTCTGGCCCGATTCATGATCGGTCGACACGCGGAAGCTGGGGTCTTCGGCAGCCAGGCGGTTGAGCGCAACACCCATCTTTTCCTGGTCAGCCTTGGTCTTGGGCTCCACCGACAATTCGATAACCGGCTCCGGAAACTCCATGCGCTCCAGAATGATCGGCGCGCGTTCGGCGCACAGCGTGTCGCCGGTGGTGGTTTCCTTCAGGCCCGCAATCGCCACGATGTCGCCGGCAAAGGCTTCATCGATGTCTTCGCGGTTGTTGGAATGCATCAGCAACATACGGCCGATCTTTTCCTTCTTGTCCTTCACCGAATTGAGGACGGTGCCCTTCGACAGCCGGCCCGAATAGATGCGGGTAAAGGTGAGCGAGCCGACAAAGGGATCGTTCATGATCTTGAAGGCGAGACCCGAGAACGGCGCATCGTCCGAAGTCGCGCGGCTGTCTTCCGCGTCCGTTTCAGGGTTCACGCCCTTCACGTCTTCAATGTCGAGCGGGCTGGGCATGAAATCCACCACCGCGTCGAGCAGGGTCTGCACGCCCTTGTTCTTGAACGCCGAGCCACACAGCACCGGGACGAAAGCCTGCGCCAGCGTGCCCTTGCGGATCAACGCCATGAGCTTTTCGACCGAAGGCTCGTTCCCTTCCAGATAGGCTTCCATCGCCTCGTCGTCCTGCTCGACAGCGAGTTCGATCAGCTTTTCGCGATATTCGGCAGCCTTGTCTGCCATATCGGCGGGGATTTCCTCGTAGAAGAATTCCGCACCAAGGCTCTCGTCCTTCCAGATGATCGCGCGCTGATTGATAAGGTCAACCAAGCCCTTGAAGTCGCCTTCCGCACCAATCGGCAAATAAAGAACAGCCGGGACTGCGCCAAGACGATCAATGATGGTCTGAACGCAGTAATAAAAGTCAGCGCCCGTGCGATCCAATTTATTGATGAAGCACATTCTTGGCACGCCATACTTGTCTGCCTGGCGCCATACTGTTTCCGACTGCGGCTCGACACCCGCCACGCCGTCAAAGGCGGCGACTGCGCCGTCGAGCACGCGCAGAGAGCGCTCGACTTCGATGGTGAAGTCCACGTGACCCGGCGTGTCGATGATATTCAGGCGGTGGTCGCGCCAGAAACAGGTCGTCGCGGCCGAGGTGATCGTGATCCCCCGCTCCTGCTCCTGCTCCATCCAGTCCATCGTCGCCGCGCCATCGTGCACTTCGCCGATCTTGTAGGACTTGCCGGTGTAGTAAAGAATCCGCTCGGTCGTAGTGGTCTTGCCGGCGTCGATATGCGCCATGATACCGAAATTGCGGTAGCGTTCGATCGGATGGCTGCGGGCCATGACTGTTTCCTCAAAGGTTCAGAAGCTTGCCGGAAATTCACACGCCGGCGCGCCCCATATAATGGAAGATATGACCGCTTGAAGACCGTCCCTTCGACACGCTCAGGATGAGCGGAGCGAGGAAACGGCCCCCAAGCAGCAAGCCCTTACCAGCGGTAGTGGCTGAAAGCGCGGTTCGCGTCCGCCATGCGGTGCGTGTCTTCGCGCTTCTTCACGGCCGAACCGCGGTTGTTGGCGGCATCCATCAGCTCACCCGACAGGCGGGCAGCCATGGTGGTTTCCGCACGGCCGCGCGCGGCGTTGATCAGCCAGCGAATGGCCAGCGCCTGCGCACGCTCGGGACGCACTTCCACCGGCACCTGGTAGGTGGCACCACCCACACGGCGGCTGCGCACTTCCACGGCCGGCTTGATGTTGTCGAGCGCGGTGTGGAACACGTCCACCGGATTGGTCTTGGCCCGCGCTTCCACGGTTTCCAGCGCGCCATAGACGATCTTTTCGGCCACGGCCTTCTTCCCGTCCAGCATGAGGTTGTTCATGAACTTGGACAGCACCACATCACCAAAACGGGGATCGGGCAGGATTTCCCGCTTCTCGGGACGACGACGACGAGACATTCTCGTATTCCTTTTCTTGCGGCCCCTTGCCTGCGTCCCAGCGAAGGCTGGGACCTGTTGGCGGCAGGGAGCGAAACTTCTAGCGTTGCGTAAACCTCATGAGGCCAGAACCAGACCGCGCCAGATCCCGGCCTGCGCCGGGATGACGGCCTGAGGGGGCCGTCACTTCGGACGCTTGGCGCCGTACTTCGAGCGGCTCTGCTTGCGGTCCTTCACGCCCTGCGTGTCGAGAACGCCGCGCAGCACGTGGTAACGCACACCGGGAAGGTCGCGCACACGGCCGCCGCGGATCAGCACAACGGAGTGCTCCTGCAAATTGTGGCCTTCGCCCGGAATATAGGCGATCACTTCGCGCTGGTTGGTCAGGCGGATCTTGGCCACCTTGCGCAGCGCCGAGTTCGGCTTCTTCGGCGTGGTGGTGTAGACGCGGGTGCACACGCCGCGCTTCTGCGGGTTCTTTTCCATCGCCGGCACCTTGCTCTTGGCCTTCACAGGCTGGCGCGGCTTGCGGACAAGCTGGTTGATCGTAGGCATTAGGTTCTCTTCACCTTGATTAAAGGTGCCACCTGATCTGCCAGAAATGGAGAGAGTAAGACCGTGCCACCTCCGCTGGCGTCACCCCGGACTTGGAGCCGGGTCCAGCAAAACAGGAGAGCCGCCATCGGCGCCCTTCCCCGCACGAGTCTGAAACGCTCCACCCCCGCACAAATCTTCGTGCACCGGGTTACTTTGACGGCCGCCCCGCTGTTTGCCTTTCCCACCACGGCTTCCCGGCGAGGGCCGGGAAATCATGCGGATCACCGCATGACGGCAGGAAAAGCAAAACAAAAAAGGCCCCGACGAGTCTCCCCGCAAGGCCCCGGAACCAACGCCGGCAATGTTCAGCTCTATGCCCGATGTGGAGCACAAGCCCCGCTTCGGATGGATGCGCCCTTAGCGCCGGGATGGGGTGGGGTCAAGGGTGGGGCTGTTACACGCCAGCACCTGCTTCCGCCCCGGCCATCCGCTCTATGAACGCATCCGCGCCGAGGTGCTGGCCGATCTGGCCCTGCGCAATGCGGAGGATGAGGAGAGCGTGCTGGCCGAACTGTGCCTGCGCCTCGAACAGATGCGCGAGCGCGAGGCAGAGATGGGGCCATGGGCGCAGGTGGAGGGGCGCGATCCGGCCTAGGCCTGTTCCAGATAGCGCCCCACCGCCAGCACGCCCTGATCGGTCAGCTCGACAAAGGTCACGCGCTTGTCGAATTCGGATGTGCTGCGCGTCACCAGCCCCGCCTCTTCCAGCGCGTTGATATAGCGCAGCGCCGTTGTGCCGGGCACGCGGCTGGCCATGCACAGGCTGGTGGTGGACACTTTCGCCCCGCCCGCAAACTGCATGAACAGGTCCAGCAGCATATCCCATGCCGGCTCGCCCAGCAGTTCGCCGGGAATATGATCCCAGCGCTTGCCGCGCTGTTCGTAGATGACGCGCGCCTTCATCGCGAGGTTGAGCGCATTCTTCTCGATCCGCGCCAGTTCGGTCGGCCAGCGGAAAATGGCCTTCACATTGGAGCCATTCCACGCCTGATCGAGCGAATCCGCCAGCCGCAGCAGCGTGGCGCCTAGTTCGCGGATGTCGCTGGCCTTCCAGTCCTCCGCCAGGAGGTTGATGAGCTCCTGGCGCTTCAGTGCAGTCGTCTCGCCCATATGTCCCCTGCTTGCCCCGTTGGGGAATTCTATTTGACCTGCTCCCCGCCCCCGCCTTGCGCCATGTGGCAGATGGGCGGCGATCAGGAAGCCGATATTGCGAAATTAAGCAAAGATCAGATCATTATTCTTTTTTATGTTATCGCTACCATAAAAAATAAGTCGGTATAAAATTGATAACGCCCGTTAATTTCGGCGTTGTCGGTTTCCGAGGCGATGATGCCTTACCCTGCCTTTCGCTGCAAATAGGGGAAACCCCTTATCGCTGCGGCCACACCTGTTTGCCGGCAGGCCGGCACCGTTTGCGACCCGCACTTGCCGATTCTGGCTCTCATTTGCACCTGATCGATGTATTTTTCCTCCACTGAATCGCTGAGAATGCTGTATCCTTCCGAATCTCCAATCTCAAAATGGTATTTTTCCTACGCGTGCGTAAGGGCCGGCGCGTGCTCTGCCGGGCGTGGGCCACCCGCCGTTCAGGGCGCAGGTCTGCACGCGACAAAGTGTTACAGACTTTATCAATCTCGCCACTGGCGCCGGCGCGTTTTCATGCCTAATCTGAGGCGCAAAACCGGGCCTCTGCGCATGGCAGGGCGCCGGTCGACACGGTCAATTGGGAAGGGAGCCCGATCATTATGACCCGCAAAGGTCTCACCTCGCTTGTCGCCATCGCCGTCGCCTCGTGCGGCCTGGCTTTCGCCGCCGCCCCCGCCGCCGCGCAAAGCCGCCCGGCCGATCTCTACACTCTGCCCCCGGTGCCGACCGATTACGAACCGGCGCGCCTGCCCTGGGGCGATTACGACTTCACCGGCACCTGGCCGATCGAACGGCTGAACGAAGGCCGCATCCTGTTCCAGCGCCCCGAGCAGTACGGGATGCGGTTCTGGGTGACCGACGAGGAGTTCCAGCGCCGCCTTGACGCTGCCCGCGGCAATGACGGCCGCTTTGCCGCCGCCACCGAGAACGGCATCGGCACATCGGGCACCGAAGGGCTGGCCGAATGGTTCGAGGAAACCGATTTCGGCCACCGCACGTCGATGCTTGTCTCCCCCGCCAACGGGCAACTGCCCCCTCTGACCGAAGAAGGGATGCGCCTGTTCCGGGCGGGCCGGTCGGGCTGGGTGCCGGGCCAGGCCTATAACTGGGTGAGCGATTTCGACAGCTGGGACCGCTGCGTGTCACGCGGCTTTCCCGCATCGATGTATCCGTTCCGCTACAACAACGGCATCCGCGTATTCCAAAGCCCCGGCTACATCACCATCGTGCTCGAAATGCTCGGCACGCGCGTGGTGAAGATCTACGACAGCAAGGAAGCCGCACAGGCCGCCAAGTGGCCCGAAGGCGTGGAAGCGTGGATGGGCAATTCGCGCGGCTGGTGGGAAGGCAAGACGCTGGTGATCGAGACGACCAATATCGTCTCCGGCGACAGCGTGACCGAGGATACCTTCCGCCGCGCCGCTTCGCCGCTCAACATGGCAACGCAGTTCACCGGCACGCTGGATGTCCCCGCCTTCAACACCGTTCCGATGAGCACGCAGGCGATGACGGTGGAACGCCTGACCATGACCGGCCCCAACGCCATCGTGCACGAACTGACCTATTCCGATCCGCTGATCTACACCGCGCCGTGGACCACCCGCATCGAATGGACGCGTGACGATGATTACGTGTTCTTCGAATATGCCTGCCACGAAGGCAATTATATGCCGCGCGACTATATCAACGCCAGCCGTGCGCAGCAGGCGCGCATCGCCGCCGGAGAGGAAGCCGCGATCTCCGCCGAGGAGGACGACCGCAGCCGCTTTGCCCGCCCGTTTGACTGGGATCCGGGCACCGGCCCGCGCAACGCGCCGGGCGCCGGACGCGGCGGCTGATCGCCGGAAAGGTCGGCATCCGGCCTGACAGGAAAGAGGCTCCGGAGCGCAGCCGGAGCCTTTTTCGTTTCGGCCTGAAGCAGATTGCAGATTATACTCTGGGATGTCCTACGCTGCCCCGACGAGGAGATGGCCGATGAAACTGGCACTTGCCCTGACACCCCGCACATCTGTGTCCGCTTTGCTGGCTGCCGCGCTTGCCGGATGCGCTGCCGCCCCTGATGGCAATGACGCAGCCCCGCCATCCGCCCAGCGCCCGCAAATTCAGGAACCGCTGGTCGATCTGCGCGGCACAAGCTGGCAGCTGGTCAATTTCCAGTCGTCGGACGATGATATCGGCACGCTGGTTCCGCCCAACCGCGAAGGCTACACGCTCACCTTGGACGCCGATGGCACGGCCAACCTGCAACTGGATTGCAACCGCGCCAGTTCGCGCTGGTCGGCCGACCCGGTCGTGGGACGCAGCGGTTCCATCACTTTTGCACCGGGCGCGATGACGCGGGCCTATTGCGGAGATGCAGCGATGGATTCGCGCATCGCGGCCGATCTGCCCAATCTGCGATCCTGGGTGATTGCCGATGGTGATTTGTATCTGGCGCTGGTGGCCGATGGCGGCATTTACCGGTGGACCCCTGCACCCGCGCAATAGCCCCCCTCTTGCCATCGCCCCCAAGCTGTTGCAGCTTTGCTGGCGGAGGATCGCCCTTTGGGATGAGGGGGCTGGAATGACGGCAACCGCCGATGGCACAAGCGCGAAACTGCGCGTGGCGAATGATCTGACCTTTGCCGATCTGGGACGGGCATTGGCCGCCGGATGGGCCGACTTCCGCAGTTTTCCCGCATTCGGCCTGTTCTTTGCCGCCTTTTATGTGGTGGCAGGCTGGGCGCTCTGGTTCGTGCTGGTTCAGCGGGGCCAATGGGTCTGGCTGGTGCCCGCCGCCGGATTTCCGCTGATCGCCCCTTTCACGGCGGTGGGGATGTATGAGGCAAGCCGTCGCCGCGAGGCCGGTCTGCCGCCCGATTGGCGCGCCGTGCTGAACGCGGTGCGCGGGCGCGGCGATGGGCAGGTGCTGGGCGTGGGCGTGGTGGCCTTCGTGATCTTCTGCTTCTGGGTCATCATCGGCCACGGCATCTTCTACATCTTCATGGCGCAAGCGGGGATGACGAGCGAAAGCATGGCCTTCTTCGCCACTCCGGCGGGCGTGGCGATGCTGGCCTTTGGCACCGCTGTGGGCGCAGGGTTTGCCCTGCTGATCTTTGCGCTGACCGCAATCAGCCTGCCCATGCTGGTCGACCGCGACATGGATTGCATCACCGCAATGGTCGCCAGTGTGGCGGCCGTGCGCAGCAACCGCGCGGTCATGCTGGGCTGGGCCGCGCTGATCGCCGTGGCGCTGTTTGCCGCGATGCTGCCCGCCCTGCTGGGCCTGCTGCTGGCGTTGCCGTTATTCGCCCATGCAAGCTGGCACCTCTACCGCCGAGCCGCCGCTTGAAACCGACAGGGGCAGGCCCTCACCTGCCCCACCCTTTGCCCGCGCTACTCAGCGGCAGGAGGCGGCATTGTCGGGACGGAATCCGCGCCCACCTCCTCCTCGGTGGAGAAGTCCACTTCCTCGGCCACCTCCTGCAATCCCTGCACCAGCGCCAACGCGAACCCGCCGCCACCGCTGATGCTGCTGGCGCGGATGCGCAGCCGTTCCAGCCAGTCGCCGCCTTCCACGACAAGCGTGCGAAGATCCACGGCTATGCGGGCATTCAGCCCTTCGCCACCGTCGTCATTGCTCAGCACACTGGAATAGCCGAGCGGCGTTTCGAAACCGAGTTCAAGGAAGGCGTCGATACCGCTGGGAAAATCGCTGTCCTCGATCACCGGCGTGGTCATGTTGATCGTGACTTCGCCCGCACCCGCGCGGATTGCGGCAATCGCTTCTGCGCCAAGGCGGAAGGTGACGTAGCTGTCTTCCCCGTCATAATCGCCATAATTGGCCTGCGTGATATAGCCTTCCAATGCCTCGCCAAAGCCCAGCACCTGCTCGCTCGTAGCCGCCGCCAGTTCGCGCAAGGGAGCGACACGCAGGGAAAACTGGCCTTCGCTGCTGTTATAGGCCGAGGCCGCGATGGTGTAGGTGCCGCTTTCGGGCAGCCGAACGCGCAGCAGCGAATTGAGCCCTTCGCCCCCGTCATCGTCGCGCGCGACCTCCTCGCCCATCGTGCCATGGCCGCGATACAGGATCAGCAGCGGGTCGAGATCATCGCCCCGTGCGGTGAGCGCAACCTCCAGCAATTGCCCCGCCTCGCCGCGGATCGTGTAGAGGCGCGGATTGCCCCCGGTCAGCCGCCCGCGCATTTCCGATCCGAATTCCACTGCGGTGGTGGGTTCGGGCACGAAGGCGGTAGGACGCAATTGCAGTTCGAACGGCCCGCTGGTTTCCTCACCCGAAAAGAAGGCGAAGGCCGAGACGGTGATTTCCACCTGGCGGCGCGCTTCGGTGACAATGCGCGCACGGCTGGCGAGATTGCCGCCGCTGTCGTCATCCTCGGCCAGCACTTCGCCGGTGCGCGCATCGGTGATGGTCAGGACGGGATCGAGATCCGAACCTTCCTTGGGGATCACATCGACCTGCAGCGTGGTATTGGGCTGCATGGTGTAACGAAACACCGCCGGCGCACTGGTCACCGCGCCGTCAAAGATCAGCACGTCGCTGCGCGCATTGTCGAGATTGCGGGCCGATTGGGCCGTTGCCGCCACCGGCAACATCGCCGGAACCAGCCCGGCCGCAACCCCGGCCAGCAGAACCGCCCGGAACCCGCGTGTCATATGCCGAATCATGAAACCCCCTTTGCCGCCAGAATGGCGCCCCTTGATACCGGAGCATTGGCACCACAAAGCGGATAATTCGTCAAAGATTAATGGAAGCTGCGCGGCAATTCAAAGGGCTCAATGCGGCCATTCATCGGCCAGCACGCCCCACAGCCAGGTGTCGCACCAGCCAATATGCGTTTCCATCGCGCTGCGCAGATGCGCCTCGCGCGTGAAGCCCAGCCTTTGCAGCAGGCGGTTGGAAGGCGTGTTGCGCGGGTCGGTATCGGCAAAGACGCGGCGATAGCCTTCGGCCCGGAACAGATGCGTCACCAGCGCGCCCACACATTCGCCGCCAATGCCCCGCCGCGCATGGGCGGGCAGGACGAGATAGCCGATTTCGGCAACGCCGGGCCGCTGTTCCGATGCCACGAGCCGCGCCACCGGATCGCCTCCAGCGCGCGGCACCGCTACCCATGTCCTCCCGCCCCACTCCCGGTCGAGCAGCCATGCGGCGAACTCCTCACGGCTTTCAAAGGGGCCGCGGCTCCAATAGCGCATCACGTCAGAATCGCGGAAAGCGGGCAGCAGCGCATCCACATCGCCTTCCTCCACCCCGCGCAGGGTGAAGCGCGGCGTTTCGATCCGCGGAATCACGACCCGGCCAGATGGGCGACCAGCGCCTGCACCTTCTTTTGCCGCCATTGCGGGCGCGGGG
Organism: Alteraurantiacibacter palmitatis; assembly: GCF_037154115.1. Lineage (NCBI taxonomy): Bacteria > Pseudomonadati > Pseudomonadota > Alphaproteobacteria > Sphingomonadales > Erythrobacteraceae > Alteraurantiacibacter > Alteraurantiacibacter palmitatis. The sequence goes on from NZ_JBANRO010000013.1 coordinate 42,347, forward strand.
CGACCAGCCAATAGGCGCGGCGGCACTCCACCGGCGCGTCCGCTGCCACCAGCCGCCCGTCCGCCAGCGCTTCGGCCACCAGCGGCAGCGGCATGGCCGCGCGGCCAAAGCCGGCAAGCGCGGATGACAGCGCCTGCCCCGCATTGCCTACCTGCAACACCACATCTGCGCCATCGGGGGCGGGAAAGCCCGGCCAGCTTATCCAGCCATCGGGCGCGCCCGGCGCGGCAACCACGGCCTGCGCCCCATCGGCCAGCTGCACGCCTTCCAGTTCCCCCGGCCCTTCGACAAGGCGGATGGCGAGATCGAGATTGGCCTCGGTAAAATCGGCATCCTCGTCCGCGATCAGCTGAAAGCGCGCATCGGGATGGGCGGCGCGAAAAGCCGCCAGCCGGGGCGCAAGCCACTGGGCGTAGAATTCGCGCGGCACGGCAATGGCATAGGCGCTGCTTGCCTGCCCTGCCTGCATCGCCTGCACCGCTTCTTCAAACTTCAGGAACCCGTCACGCAAGGGGTCAAGGCCTGCCACCGCCTCGTCCGTCAACTCCAACCCCTTGGAGGTGCGGCGGAACAGAACCACGCCCAGCACATCTTCCAGCGCGCGAATCTGCTGGCCCACGGCGGCGGGCGTCACCGCCAGCTCATCCGCCGCGCGGGTGAAGCTGAGATGCCGCGCGGCGGCATCGAATACGCGCAAGGCGTTCAAGGGCAGATGGGTGCGTTTCATGGTTGTGCTGCGCCATGTAAGCGGGCGGCGCGAAGGCGGCAAGCGGGTGCGCGCAATATCGCTTGACCGCTTGCAGATGAAACCACAGGACTTGGCAAATCCTTGTCGGAGTCTTTCCCGCCCATGCTGCGCCGTCTTGCCGCCTTCGTCATGTTGCTGATTGCCGTTCCTTCTTCCGCGCTGGCGCAAAGCATGGTCGATGGCCGTTTCCGCGCCGATATTCCCACGCTGGAACAGGTGGTGGGGCACCGTCTGGGGGCGCAGATTACCTCGCCCGAAGAAGCACTCGCCTATATGCAGGCGCTGGAACGCGCCGCGCCCGACCGGGTGCGATTGGTGGAATATGCGCGCAGCTGGCAGGGGCGCCCGCTGGTCTATGCCGTCATTACCTCTGCACCCAACATGGCGCGGATCGCGGCGGTGCGCGCCGATCTGGCGCGGCTGGCGGGCGGCACCGCGCCGTCAGCCCTCCCCAACCTCCTGCCGGTGACATGGCTTTCCTACGGCGTGCACGGGGACGAGATTTCCTCCACCGATGCCGCCCTTGCCATGGCCTATCACCTGCTGGCGGCTGAAGGCGATGCGCAGGTTGACCGGATCATGGGCGGCAGCGTGGTCATCATCGACCCCAGCCAGAACCCGGATGGACGCGCGCGCTTTGTCCATTCCTTCCGTTCGCAGGCAGGCCTTGCCCCCTCGGCTGACCGTTACTCCGCCGCCGCCGACCAGCCCTGGCCCGGCGGGCGGTTCAACCATTATCTGTTCGACCTCAACCGCGACTGGTTCGCGCTGACCCAGCCCGAAACGCGCGGGCGTGTGGCCGCCATCCAGCAATGGCAGCCGGTCGTGCTGGTCGACGCGCACGAGATGGGGGGCGATGAAAGCTATTTCTTCCCGCCCTCTGCCGATCCGTTCAACCCGCACATCACCGGCGGCCAGCGCGACAAGCAGGTGCTGCTGGGCCGCAATATCGCCGCCAGCCTCGACCGAGCGGGCCAGCCCTATTTCACCCGCGAAGTGTTCGATGCCTTCTACCCCGGCTATGGCGACACCTGGCCGACGCTGAACGGCGCCATCGCGATGACATTCGAGCAAGGCAGCGCGCGCGGCCTGTTGTGGGAACGCAAGGACGGCACGCTGCTGACGTATGAGGAGGGGGTGCGCAACCACTTCCTCGCCAGCCTCGCCACCGCGCAGACCGTGGCCGACAACGCCGCGCTGTTTCTGGGCGATTATGCCGAATACCGGCGCAGCGCGGCGGCGGGGCAAGCAGGCATCGGCACCTATGTCATCGACCTTGCGCAGCGGCGCTGGAACGCCGAACACCTCGCCCGCCGTCTGGTGGCGCAGGGCATTGCCATTGGCCGCGTGAACGGCCCCGCCACGGCCTGCGGGCGCAGCTATCCGGCGGGATACCTTACCATCAGCCGCAGCCAGCCCGCCGCGCGCCTGATCCGCAGCCTGCTCGATACCAACACCGCGCTGCCAGGCGAGTTTGTAGCCGCGCAGGAAGCGCGCCGGGCCCGCGATCTGGCGCACGAGCTGTATGACACAACCGCCTGGTCGGTGGGGCTGATGTCGGGCGTGGATGTGGCGCTGTGCAGCGGCGCGGTGGCGGCGGGTGCAGCGGTTTCGGCGGACGAGGCGCTCATCTCCCGCGTGGATCAGCCCGGCGCGTTTGGCATGGTCGTGCCGTGGACTGACAGCGGGCAGGCGCGGCTGGTCGCGCTCGCTTTGTCGCGCGGCCTTGTGGGCCGGGCAACCGACACGGCCTTTGCCATTGGCGGGCGCGATTTCGGGCGCGGCAGCGTGGTCTTTTCCCGCGCCGACAATCCCGAACGCCTCGACGAACTGGCTGCCCTTGCCCGCGAGATCGGCGCAGAAGCGCTGGCGCTGGAAAGCGGCTGGGTCGACAGCGGCCCCAATCTCGGCAGCGAGCGCTTTGTGCGCCTGACCGCGCCGCGCGTGGCGATGCTGTGGGATGACGGGGTCGATCCGCTTTCGGCCGGAGCCTTGCGCTATACGCTGGAACAAAGGCTGGGCGTGGCGGTGGCCCCCATCCGCACCCGCACGGTGGCCCGCGCGCAGCTGGGCCGTTACAATGTGCTGGTGGTGCCCGATGGCAGCTATGCCCGCGCGCTCGGCAGCGCTGGCCGCGCGGCGATTGCCGCCTTTGCCAATGGCGGCGGCGTGGTGGTGGTGGTGGGCGAGGCGATGGCCGAATTCAGCACCGGCGACAACACGCTGTTCGCCCTGTCGCGCGAGACGGTGCTGGGCGGCGATCCCGAAGCGGAGGAGGTGGAAGAGCAAGTCGCGGGCAGCGCGATTGCCACCGAGGCCGATTACCGCGCGGCTATTGCCGATGGCACGCGGCGGCCCGATACGATGCCGGGCGCGCTGCTGAACACCGCGATCGACGCCGACAGCTTCCTGTCCGCCGGATATGACCGCTCAGCGCCGGTGGTGTTTGCCAGCGGCGATCTGGTCTTTGCCCCGATGGCGCGGGCCAATGGCGTCAATGTGGTGCGCTTTGCCGCGGCTGATGCCTTGCTCGCCAGCGGCTATCTGTGGGACGAGAACCGGCGGCAGATGGCGTTCAAACCTTTCATGGTGGCGCAGCCTGCGCGGCGCGGTCTGGCGGTAGGCTTCGCCTATGATCCGGCCACACGCGGCTATCTCGACGGGCTGGATCTGCTGCTGGCCAATGCCGTGGTAATCGCCCCGGCGCGGGTGCGGTAGGGTCAGGCCGCAGCGCTATCGTCGCCCCTCACTCCACCGGGTCAGGCATCACCAGCCGGAAATGCGGGATGGCCACAAGGAAGCTCTGCCCGGCCTCATCGGTGAAGCTGTAATGGCCCTGCATCGCGCCTTCGCTGGTGGTCAGTTCGCAGCCTGACACATAGTCAAAGCTTTCGCCCGGCGCGAGGATCGGGGTTTCGCCAACCACACCTTCGCCATCGACCACATTGATCATGCCGCGCGCATCGCTGATGCGCCAGTGGCGGGTGCGCAGGCGGACCACATCCTCGCGGTGGTTTTCCATGCGGATGTGGTAGACCCAGAACCACCGCCCCGCTTCCACCCGCGATTGTTCGGGCATGAAGTTGACCGACACGCGCACCGTTACGCCCGCCGTGGTGGCGACATACTGAAACAGCGCGTTGAGAGCATCGCGGGTCATCACAATTTGCACAAGGTAACGGCAAACGCCCCGGCGGCAAGAGGGCTTTGGGTCAGGGGCTGCCGATTTTGCGCGAAGCCCCGACGCGATTACCCGGCCACCGCAGCAAGCGGCACCGCCAGTTCCCAGACAATGCCTTGCGCAGCATAAGCAATTGCCGCCGATCCGCCGAGCGCGCGTTGCGGCACTTCGCAGATCAGCCTTGTGCCAAAACCTTTGCGCGTGGGCGGCTCTACCGGCGGGCCACCGCTTTCGCTCCAGCGCAGCAGGAAGGTGCCACCCTCCACGTGCCAGCGCACATCGACCTCGCCTCCTTCTGCCGACAGCGCGCCGTATTTCAGCGAATTGGTCGCCAGTTCGTGCAGCGCCATGCCAATGGTTTCGGCGGCGCGCGGATTGATCGCAATGTCCGGCCCTTCCGCCGCGACCGTGCCCGCCGCATCGGCAGCAAAGGCCAGTTGCAACTGCACCAGTTCGGCCAAGGGCACTTCGCGCCATTCACGGCGCACCAGAATATCCTGGTTCACCGCCATGCACTGAATCCGCTGCTGGAACCGGCGCACGAATTCCTCGTCCCCCTCCACGCTGCGGCGCAGCAGCGCCTGGATCGTGGTGAGCATATTCTTGGACCGGTGATTGACCTCCAGCAGCAGCAGGCGGATCTGTTCGGCCTGTTCGCGCTGTTCGGTGATGTCCGAATTGGTGCCGAACCAGCGAATGATCTGGCCTTGGTCATCCCGGATCGGTTTGGCCCGGCTGAGGAACCAGCGCCATGCGCCATCGTGCCGGCGCAGGGGGAAGATATCTTCCCATTCGTCCCCGCTCGCCAGCGCTTCGATCCACCGCTGCTTGACGCGGGGGAGGTGGTCGGGATGCTGCACCCTTTCCCAGCCCCAGCCGTCCATTTCGGCAAAGGTGGTGCCGGTGTAATCGTACCAGCGCTGCGAATACCAGAACAGGTGGCCGTCCGGGTTTGCCATCCAGCACAGCGGGGCGATATTGTTCGCCAGCGTTTCAAAGCGTTCCTTCGCCTCGCGCAATTCGACCTGGTTGCGCAGGTAACTGCCCGCATCGCGCGCGATCTTGCTGGCACCGACGATCTCGCCTGCGGCATTATGGACCGGCGATACGCTGACCCAGACATCGATCAGATGCCCGTCCCGGTGGCGGCGGCGCGTCAGGCGCTGGCCCACCTTCACCCCGCTGCGGATCATGGCCAGGATCTCGTCCTCTTCGTGCTGGCGATCCTCGGGGAGAAGGCGGCGGATCGATTGCCCCGCCATCTCCGCCGCAGACCAGCCGAACAGGCGTTCCGCCGCCGGATTCCACGACAGCACGATGCCATCGGTGTCCTTTGCCACGATGGCATCATCGCAGGATGCGACAAGCGCCGCGTACAAATCAGTCACTTCTGGCAAGGCGCGATCCATCCACATCTCGCACGAAAATTTCGCGGGAGCGCCTAATCGTTACAAAGGCGAACGATGAATTGCGACCGATTTGCGACGAACCGAAGCGGGGGCTGTCAGATGGCGGCTGTCAGAAACCGGCCTTGGCGAAGGCCTGATCCAGATCCTCGATCACGTCGAGCGGATCTTCCAGCCCGATATTGATGCGGATCATGCCTTCCTCCACGCCCATTTCGGCGCGGCCTTCGGCGCCCATATTGTGGTGCGTGGTGCTGGCCGGGTGGCAGGCGAGGCTCTTGCTGTCGCCGATATTGTTGGAGATATCGACCAGTTCCAGCGCGTCGAGCACGGCAAAGGCCGCCTCGCGCCCGCCATCCACCACAAAGCTGAAAATCGGGCCAAAGGCATCCATCTGCTTTGCCGCCAGTTCGTGCTGGTGAAACGAAGGCAGGCCCGGATGCAGGATCGGCTTGCCGAGCCGCTCCTCGACAAACCGGCCTACGGCCAGCGCGTTCTCGCTCTGCTTGTGGGCGCGCAGGGGCAGCGTTTCCAGCCCCTTCAGCACCACCCAGGCATTGAACGGCGACAGGACAGGGCCGGTGTTGCGCTGGAACGGCGACAGAACTTCGTTGATCCACTGCGCGCTGCCGCAGATCGCGCCCGCCAGCACACGGCCCTGCCCGTCCATCAGCTTGGTGGCGGAATAGGCGACGACATCCGCGCCGAATTCCATCGGGCGTTGCAGCGCGGCGGTGGCAAAGGCGTTGTCGACAATCGTGGTGATCCCGCGCGACTTCGCCAGCCCGCACACGAACGCCAGATCGACGATATCGAGCGTGGGGTTCGCCGGCGTTTCGAAGAAAAAGACCTTGGTGTTTGGCTGGATTGCAGCTTCCCACTGCGCATTGTCGCGCCCGTCCACCACCGTATGCGTGATGCCAAAGCGGTTGAGCACATTGGCCAGAATCCACCGGCACGAGCCGAACGCCGCGCGGCCCGCGACCACGTGATCGCCTGCCGAAAGCATACACAGCAGCGCCGATGTCATCGCCGCCATACCGCTCGCCTGCACCTTGCACGCCTCGGCCCCTTCCATCGCGGCCACGCGTTCTTCCAGCATGGCGACGGTGGGGTTCTGGAAGCGGGAATACTGCATCCCGGTGGCTTCGCCGGCAAAGCGGGCGGCCACGGTGGCGGCGCTGTCATAGGTATAGCCGCTGGTGAGGAACAGCGCCTCGCTCGTTTCGCCATGTTCGCTGCGCGTGGTGCCTGCGCGCACGGCTCGGGTGGCGGGGCGCCATTTGGAAGTCAGCGCGCGGTCGGTTCCGGAAGTCCTTTTCATGGGGCAAGCGTTTAGGAGTGTGACCCACCGCCTGCAAGTGTTGCGAAATGCCGTGCTGCTGCTTTATCGCTGGCATCCGCATGAGCCTGCCCCCTGCCCGCCCTGCCGATCCGATCCGCTGGCATCTGCTGCTGGCGGCGGTGTTTGCCGTGCTGTGCGCCGTGCGGCTGACGATCCCGTCAGAGCCGTTTTTTGACGAGGTGCATTACCTTCCCGCCGCGCGCGCGCTGCTGGATATGAGCCAGGCGCTCAATCTGGAGCATCCGCCATTGGGCAAACAGGCCATCGCGCTGGGTATGCTGCTGTTCGGAGACACTCCGCTCGGCTGGCGCAGCGTGCCCTTCGCCTGCGGCGTGCTGGCGCTGTTTGCCGCCTGCCGCGCCATGTGGTTTGCGAGCCAAAGCCGCGCGGCCAGCCTGCTGACCGGGGTGTTCCTGATCACCGGCTTCCCGCTGCTGGTGCAGGCGCGCATCGCCATGCTCGATGCCGTCATGCTGGGTTTCGTCATGCTGGCCTTGTGGATGTGCGCGGGCGCGGTGCGCGAACATGAGACCGCGCGCTGGCGGCTGGCGATTGCCGGCGCGGCTTTGGGCGCGGCAATGGCGGCAAAGTGGAACGCGATCCCCCTTGCCATGCTGCCGGGTCTTGCCTTTCTTGTCGCGCGGGCATGGCAGGCGCGCGCGCGCTTCCTCACCAGCAATCGCGGCTGGCCGATCGGCGGCATGACCTTGTGGGAAGCAGGCATATGGCTGGGGCTGCTGCCGCTGGCGGTTTACGCGCTCAGCTATTGGCCGTTCCTGCTGTTTGCCTATGTGCCGGGGGAACCGAGCGGTCTGATCGAGCTGCACCGGCAGATGCTCGATCTCCAGATGCAGGTGCTCGCGCCGCATCCCTACCAAAGCCAGTGGTGGCAATGGGCGACGAATGCCCGCGCAATCTGGTATCTGTATGAAGTCGCGGACGGGGCGCAGCGCGGGGTGGTGCTGCTGGGCAATCCGCTGTCCTCGCTCGCCATGCTGCCCGCTTTGCTGTGGTGCCTGTCGGCGGGCCTGAAAGACGGGCGGCGCGATTGCCTCGCGCTGGCGGTGCTTTACGCGGTCAGCTTCGGGATGTGGATTGTCGCGCCAAAGCCGGTGCAGTTCTACTACCACTATATCCTGCCGCATTGTTTCGGCATGGCGGCGCTGGCCTTGGCGACCGAGCGCTTGTGGCAAAGGGGAGAGCGGCTGGTCCCCGCCGTGCTGGTTGGGGGATCAGCCGCCCTGTTTGTGTGGTTCTACCCCATCCTGACCGCTGCGCCGTTGGAGAGCGATCAGGACTTTCTCCGCTATGCCTGGCTGGAAGGCTGGCGTTAGGCAGTTACGCGCTTGCCGCCACGCGGGCCAGCAATGGCCCAGACGATGAAGCCCAGAATGGGCAGCAGCACGAGGCCGATGGTCCAGCCGATCTTTGCACCGGTGGAGGCGCCGCTCGTCAGCACGTTGTAAATGGCATACAGCGCCAGCAGCAGGCCGATAAGACCAAGGATTTCCATGATTTGCTCCTGTTTTTTAAGAGACGGTCTCGTGTCCGTCCGATGATACAGGAATGGCCGGGGGCGCGGTTTGGTTCCCGGATTGTTACCGGAACCGACCCCAGACAAACTTGCTCGACAGCGCGTAATTCCACACCGAGGCGAGGATCACGCCCACCAGCGCCGCCGCCCACCAGCGCCAGCCATGGCCTTGCAGATAGGTCGACACCGCCACATTGGCAAAGGCCCCCACCGCGCAGGTGGCGCAGAACCCCGCCCAGCCCGCCAGCATGGCCCGCGCGCCTGACAGGCGCCGGTCGCGGTAGGTGAGGAGGTTGTTGAGCCAGAAATTGAAGGTCATCGCGGCAAGTGTCGCCGCACCGGTTGCCAGCGCAAAGGGTAGCAGGCCCGTGCGGAACAGCGCGGCCAGCACCGCCATATGCACCAACACCCCCAGCCCGCCGACCGTGCCGAACAGCGCATAACGCACCGGGATGAGCCGCCCCAGATAGCGGTCATACAATCCGGCGAGAAAATCCAGCACCACGCCATGATCCAGCTTGCTTTCCCCCGCCAGCCTTGGGCCAAACTGCATGGGCAGTTCCTTCACCCGCAGGGGCGGGGAAGCGGTGGCAAGAATATCGAGCATGATCTTGAAACCAATGCCCGAAAGATCGCCCGCCTGCCGCCTCAGCTGGTCGCTGCGCATCAGGAAAAAGCCGCTCATCGCATCCGACAGATCGCTGCCCGTCAGCCGCCGCGCCAGCGCATTGGCGATGCGGCTGCCCTTCTCGCGCCGCGCATCGGCCAACCCTTCGGCGCTGGCCCCTGCGGCAAAGCGGCTGGCATAGGCAAGGTCCGCCTCGCCCCCTTTCACTGCCTCCAGCATATCCAGCAGCAGCGCCGGGTCATGCTGGTGATCGGCATCCATCACCGCGACAAAGGGCGCGGCAGTGGCGCACATCCCCTCTATCGCCGCGCTGGCAAGCCCGCGCCGCCCGATGCGCTGGATCACGCGGATGCGCGGATCTGTGCGGGCGATGCGGCGCGCTTCTTCCGCCGTGCCGTCATGGCTGTTGTCATCGACGAACAGCGCTTCCCAGCCCGCGGGGCCAAGCGCGGCCTCCAGCCTTGCGACCATCGGCGCGATATTGCCCGCCTCGTTCAGCGTGGGCAGCACCACCGCGAGTTCGAGCTGCGGGCCAAGTTGAGCGCCGAGATTGCTCACCGCCCCGCCCCTTCGTTACAGCCGCGCGACCACCGCGTCGCCGATTTCAGCGCAATTGGCGCTGCCGCCCAGATCGGCACCCTTGACGCCATCGGCCAGCGCCTTGGCCACGGCGGCTTCCACGCGTGCGGCTTGCGCGTCCAGCCCCAGCGAATGGCGCAGCAGCATGGCAAGCGAGAGGATCATCGCCATCGGATTGGCCTTGCCCTGTCCGGCAATATCGGGCGCGCTGCCGTGGATCGGCTCGTACAGCCCCTTGGTGCCGAAAGCGGTCTGTGTTTCACCCAAGGATGCGCTGGCGAGCAGGCCGATCGAGCCAACACACATACTGGCCTGATCGGACAGGATATCGCCAAACAGATTGCCGGTGACGACCACATCGAACTGGCCCGGATTGCGCACCAGCTGCATCGCGGCATTATCGACATACATATGGCTGAGTTCGACATCGGGATATTCGGCGGACACCTCGATCACCACATCGCGCCACAACTGGCTCGTTTCCAGCACATTGGCCTTGTCGACGCTGCACAGGCGCTTGCCCCGGCCCTGCGCCGCGCGGAAGGCGACATGGGCAATGCGGCGCACCTCGTCCTCGGCATAGGACATCAGGTCAAAACCCTGCCGCCGCCCATCGGGCAGCGTGCGGATCGCCTTTTCCCCGAAATAGACATCCCCGTTGAGCTCGCGCACGATCAGAAGGTCGATCTGGCGCGCGACTTCGGGGCGCAGGGCCGACATATCCTCAAGGCCCGCAAACATGGTGGCGGGGCGCAGATTGGCGAACAGCGTCAGCGCCTGGCGCAGGCCCAGAATTGCCTGTTCGGGGCGCAAATGCCGCTCCAGATTGTCGCAAGCCGGATCGCCTACCGCGCCGAACAGCACGGCGTCTGCCGCCTTGCACAGCTCCAGCGTTTCGGGCGGCAGCGGGTGGCCGTGATTGCGGTAGGCAACGCCGCCCACATCGGCATCGGCGGTTTCAATTCCGGCGATATCCAGCGCGGCGAGCACCTTCTTGGCCTCTGCCATGATTTCCGGGCCGATACCGTCCCCGGCAAGACAAGCGATTTTCATTCCACCATCCGTTGCAAAAGTTCGCGTAACCTCTCGCGCGCCGCCATAACGCCTGCGCGCCGGTCGGCAAGAAGGTAGTGGTCAAGCGGCTTTGCTAGCGCGTCCATGACGGCAAGGATTTGCGGCAAATCGCCCGCGGGCCTCTGCCCCTGCCCGCCATAGCCCAGTTCGCGCAGCAGCAGCGTTTCATACGCCACCAGCGCCCCCGCCCAGCCGCGCGCGGACGGGGCAAGGCATATGGCATCGAGCAGCGCGCCCAAGCCCTCGTGGAGCGAGGGGTATGGCTGGCGTTCGGGCAGCGCGGTGGCGGTCAGCGCCGTGACCCAGCCGATGGCAGCGGCGGCCAGCGGCTCGGCCAGAAAGGGCGCACGGCTGGCCTGCAATTCCACCTTGGCAAAGGGCAGCTGGCTGTCCGAACGGGACGAAATCTGCACCTCCACCCCGTTGCCCGCGATCAGCACAGGCCGCAGATTGCGCCCGCGTCCGCCCGCGACATAGGCAGCGACAAGGCCGTGTTCGGCCGTCAGGAACCGCGCCACCACGGCGGTTTCGCCATGCGGACGGGTGGCAACCAGAATGGCAGGGGCGCGCAATTGCATGGGCGCGGGGTGTGCCGTGTAACGCCCTGAGGGGCAAGCGCGGCTGCGTCAGCCCTTGGACTTGCCTTCCAGTGCGGCGAGGCGGGCTTCCAGAGCTTCCACCTTTTCGCGGGCATTTGCGGCCATCTGCTTGACCGTGTCAAACTCCTCGCGGCTGACGAAATCCATGCCGCCCAAGGCTTCCTTCATCCGCTCGCGCGCGCTGTCGCGGGCTTCACGGGTCATCCCCGCAAGCGTTCCGGCGGCGGCATTGGCCAGTTTGACGAAGTCGGCGATGATCGGGTTTTCGCTTTGCATAGGTCTTATCTGGGCCTGATTGGCGGGATTCTCAACCCCTACAATTCGATCCGCTGCACGGCGTTGTTTACCTCAATCTCGGCCGCGTTGGGGTTCAGTTCAAGGAACTGCCAGGTCAGCACCGTGGCAAAGCACACCCACGCCAGATAGGGCACCAGCAGCCATGCAGCGGCACGGCGCACCTTGGCGAACAGCCAGATCGTCAGCACCAGCGCGGCCAGCAGCGTCAGGATAACCGCCAGCGCCAGCGGAATATCATGCATGGCGAAGAACACCGGCGACCAGGCGAGATTCAGCGCCAATTGCACGACGAAGGCGAGTATAGCCCAGGGCCGCCAGCGTGCCCCCCACGCCGCGCATACCATGGCCAGCGCCACGCCCATCATCACATACAGGATCGACCAGACGATGCCGAACGCGGCGGGTGGCGGATAGATCGCGGGCTTTTCCAGCGCGTCGAACCACGGATTGCCCGGCCCGCTGCCGGCGAACTGGCCCGACATAAATCCCAGCAACAGCACGGTGGGCACCAGGAACAGTGACCAGCGCAGCAGGCTGGCGCGCAATTGGCCGGGGGTGGCAAGGCGGTTCATCTTCGCTCCTTTGCAAGGCCAAGCCGGCTGGCTGGCCCCGGAATCACGAAGCGCGGAGTGTGGCGAGAGGTTGCCGTCAGCGCAAGCAGGCCTGCGCCGACGGGTGGATTAATCCCCGCCCCTTTGCGCCGAAACCAGAAACTCCACATTGCCCTCGGTGCCCTTGATCGGGCTTTCGATGATGTCATCGATCACCCAGCCGCACAGTTCCAGCCAGCGGCGCACCTCGGCGCAGACGCGGTCGTGCAGCCGGGGATCGCGCACAATCCCGCCCTTGCCCACTTCGCCCTTCGCCACTTCGAATTGCGGCTTGATCAGCGCCACCAACCGGCACTTTTGCGCAGCAAGTTGCAGCGGCACTTCCAACACCTTGGCCAGCGAGATGAACGAGGCATCGCACACCACCCAATTGCACGGCCGGTCGATCAGCGCAGGCGTCAGGTCGCGGGCATTGGTCTGTTCAAGCACGGTGATGCGCGGGTCGCCGCGCAGCCGGTAATCCAATTGGTTGGTGCCCACATCCACGGCAAAGACATGGGCCGCGCCGTGATGCAGCAAGACCTGCGTGAAACCTCCGGTGGAACTGCCGATATCCATGGCCACCGCGCCGGTGGGGTCGAGGCCAAAGCTCTTGATCGCACCGTCCAGCTTCACCCCGCCGCGCCCGACCCACGGATGATCGCGGCCCTTCACCTCAATCTCGGCATCGAGCGGCACCTGCTGGCCGGGCTTGGCCACACGCACGCCCTTGGCGAAAACCACACCCGCCATCACCAGCGCCTGCGCCCGGGCGCGGCTTTCCGCATCGCCCCGTTCGACCAGCAACTGGTCGATCCGTATCTTGCCCGGTTTCTTCTCCGCCATGACCGGTGCGATAGGGGCCAGCGGCGGACAAGCGCAAGGGGCAAGGGGCCGACTGTCGGGTTCCTGTCACATTTCGGGCGCAACCGGGTGGACCCGAATCGGATTATCAAGGATTGATGCCCCATGACCTTCCCCGCCACCTTTTCGCGCAGCGCCGTGATTGCCCTGGCCGCCGGCCTGCTGGCCGCGTGCAGTTCGTCGGACGAGCCGGTGGCAGAGGAAAGCCCTCCTGCCGCGCCCGCGCCCGTGTTGACCCCTGCGCCCACGCCCACCGTGGCGGCTGACGGATCGCCGCTGGCGCTGGGGAGCTGGAACATCAACGAGGATGCGACCGGCGCCAGCGCCAGCTTCCAGCCGCCCGAAGGCGATGCGCTGCTGGTGCTCACCTGCGATGCGGCCAGCCGCAGCCTTTCCATGGCGGTCAGCAATACCAGCCCCGGCAACCAGACCTTCGTGATCGAAGCGGGCGGCACCGCCGCGCGGCTGGACATGATGGCCGATGGCAATGCCGCGCTGCCCCGGCAGGTCGCGCAGATCGCGATCAACGCGCCGGTTTTCGGCGGCTTCGTGCAGCCGGGCGGCGCGATCGAGATCAGCCAGCCGGGCGGCCCCACGGTGCGCGTGCCCGCCGCGCCGGGCATCCGCCGCATATTTGAAAGGTGCCAATGACCCTGCGTTTCCCCTCGTCCGTTCTACGCCGCGCCATCCTGGTGATGGGAGGTTCGGCAGGCGCGCTGGCACTGGCAGGCTGCATCCCGCCCGCCAGCGACGCGCCGCCCGCGCCCCGGACAGAGCCGGTTGCGGCGCCAGCGCCCGAGCCTGCGCCCGCTCCGCCGCCTTCTGCCTCTGCCGACATCCCGCCTCTGGAGCCGCATCCCGAAGAATGGATCGATCAGCCGCAAACGGCGGGGGACTGGCGCTGGCGCGCGGCGGGCACGGAAAGCGTTGCCGAATTTTCCGATCCGGCCGGGGCCATTCTGGCGCGGCTTGTCTGCACGGCCGACCGGCAGGTGCTGATCGCGGTTGCCGGCAGCCAGCCGACCCGCGGCGTGCGGGTGCGCACCGAAACTCGCGACGCGCTGCTGACCGCAAACTTGCGCGAAGGATGGCTGGAAACCCGCCTCGTCGCACGTGACGCGATCCTCGATGCCATGGCCTTTTCGCGCGGGCGTTTCGCGTTGGAGGTGCAAGGGGGCCGGGCGCTGTATCTGCCCAGCTACCCCGAACTGACGCGTGTGCTGGAAGATTGCCGCCGTTGACAGGGATCGGATTGATCCGGCCCGAAACCCCAATTCTGACTGTGAAAAACTTTTTTACAAGTCTTGTGTTGCAACGCGGCAGAATCCACATTCCACCCAAGGCCAGCGGTTAATCGCGGTCTTCGCCCGGCAGAGCACTGGCGGGTGTAGGCTCAACAGCGCGAAAGGAGGTGATCCGATGTCTCATGGTTCAGCAGGGAGGTCGGTTAGTTTCCGCGCGGGGCATTATCGGTTCTGATTTATCGTAACCGGTAAAGGCTTCGTGGGCGGCACTTCCGGCCGCTGACCATGCGAAAGGCGGTTCCCTGTCAGGCAGGGGCCGCCTTTCTCATTTGTGCCGCGCCTATTTGCCCTGTCCGGCCTTCCGCCAAAGCCCCCTTTCCCTCGCCCGTTTTGCCCGCTAGCACGGCGGCAAATCTGGTTGCCAAAGATATAATAATTCAATCTTCCCCAATCGATTGAAATTATATAACAGGCGATCGACACAAGCCCGAAGGACATCCCCCCATGGCGACCGCCGCCGCGCCCCTCACCATTGCCCGCATCCCCCACCCCGCCCCCACCGCGCCCGATCTGCGCGAAGCCGCGATTGCTGATCCCGGTTTTGGCCGCGTGTTCACCGATCACATGGTGGTGATCGACTGGAGCGAGGAAAACGGCTGGCACAATGCCGCGCTCGGCCCGCGCGGCCCCATCCCGCTCGATCCGGCGGCAAGCGTGCTGCATTACGCGCAGGAAATCTTCGAAGGGCTGAAGGCCTATCGGCTGGACGATGGCGCGATGGCCCTGTTCCGGCCCGATCAGAACGCGCAGCGCTTCAACGCCAGCGCCCGCCGCCTCGCCATGCCGGAAATTCCGGAGGAGCTGTTTGTCGAGGCGGTGCGCCAACTGGTGCTGGCCGATGCCGACTGGTTCCCCAAGGTGGAAGGCGGCTCGCTTTATATCCGGCCCTTCATGTTTGCGAGCGAGCCGTTTCTGGGCGTGCGCCCGGCCAAGCAATACAAGTTCGTGGTGATCCTGTCGCCCGCCGGCAATTACTTCAAGAGCGGCGCACCCGCCGTGTCGGTGTGGGTGTCGGATTATACCCGCGCGGCCCCCGGCGGCACGGGCGCGGCGAAGTGCGGCGGCAATTACGCCGCCAGCCTTGTCCCCACCAGCGAGGCCTTTGCCCATGGCCACGACCAGGTTGTGTTTCTCGACGCGGCAGAGCGCCGCTGGATCGAGGAACTGGGCGGCATGAACCTGTTCTTCGTGTTTGACGATGGCAGCATCCTCACCCCGCCGCTGACCGGCACGATCCTGCCCGGCATTACCCGCGAAAGCCTGCTCACGCTGGCGCGCGAGGAAGGGCTTGCCGTGCGCGAGGAGCGTTACAGCATCGACCAGTGGCAGGACGATGCGGCGTCGGGCCGGCTGGTGGAAACCTTCGCCTGCGGGACTGCTGCGGTCGTCACCCCGGTGGGCCGCGTGGCGGGCCGCGCGCATGATTTCACCATTGGCAGCGGCGGGCCGGGGCAATTGACCGGCAAGCTGAAGCAGAAGCTGGTCGATATCCAGCGCGGGCTTGCCGAAGATCGCCACGGCTGGGTGATGCGCCTTTGATGCTGCACGCCTTCCGCTGGATCGCGCTGGGCGA
Organism: Alteraurantiacibacter palmitatis; assembly: GCF_037154115.1. Classification (NCBI taxonomy): domain Bacteria; kingdom Pseudomonadati; phylum Pseudomonadota; class Alphaproteobacteria; order Sphingomonadales; family Erythrobacteraceae; genus Alteraurantiacibacter; species Alteraurantiacibacter palmitatis. Next base: position 58,069 of record NZ_JBANRO010000013.1, read on the forward strand.
AGGCGTGACCACTTTGGCGCTGTTCCTTGTTGCCATGCCGCTCAAATATTGGGGCGGCAATCCGGTGTTGGTGCCACCGGTGGGCATGGCGCATGGCCTCGCGTGGGTGGCCTATGTGGTGGCAATGGGCGTGTGCCTTCCGGGCAAGGGCTTTTCGGTCAGCGAATGGGCGCGCACCTTTGTGGCGGCGCTGTTTCCCTTTGGCACCTTCCTGAATGACGGGCTGATTTGCCGGAAAATGGCGGCGCGGTCCGCCGCCTGAAGCTTACCCGCCGATATCGTTCCAGCGCCGCGCCGGCAGCGCGGCGGCTTCGGCCAGCAAGGCATCGGCCATGCGCATCGCATCGGCCAATACGGCGTCGTTCTGAGTAGCAGGCAGCGCTTCGCCCGTCACCGCAATGCGCGCCGTGCGCGACAGCAGAATGATGTTGCGGCGCGTTTCGCCGGTCTCGGCCACGGAAACGCCCACGCGCTGCGACCCGGCGGAGACGGTATGTTCGCCCGCGGCCACATCGGCAAAGCGGTAGGAGCCATCCGCCCCGCTCACCGTGCGGGCATTGCCCAGCACCAGTTCCACGCCCGCCGCCGCCTGGCCGCGCGCATCGTATACTGTGCCCGCAACATCGCCGGCCTGCGCCGCCACGGGGGCGCACAGGGCAAGGAGAGCGGCAAGAAAGACAGATTGACGCAAGGGAACGGCTCCACCAGCGCGACTCGGTGCCGCACCTGAACCCTTTCCCAAGACGAGCAATGTGACGGTTGCATTACATCCGTGTCACACAGGGGACTTACCGCAAGGCCTTCAGCACCAGTGCGCTCGCCCTCTCGCCAATCATGATGCTGGTGGCATTGGTGTTCCCCTGCGGGATTGTGGGCATCACGCTGGCATCGGCCACCCACAGACCGGCCACGCCCTTCACCCGGCAATCGGCAGTCAGCGGGGCCATCGGATCGTCTGCCGCACCCATCTTCACCGTGCCCACCGGGTGATACATCGGGATGGTTGCCGCCCCCACATAAGCCCGCAAAGCATCTGCCGACGAGCAATCGGCACCCGGACGCACTTCGCCCGTCACCAGCGGGGCAATCGCGTCCTGCCCCATGATCCGGCGCGCGATCTGGAGGCCTTCGACCAGTTGCACCGCATCCTCCTCCACCCCCAGCAAGTGGTGGCGGATCACCGGGGCGGCAGCGGGATCATTGCTGCGCAATGTGACGGTGCCGCGCGCTTCGGGCCGCATCAATGCCACGAAGGTGGACACGCTGCTGTTCTCTCGCAGCGCCAGATTGCCCGTGGGCGTGACATCAAAGGCAAAGGCGGAAAAGGCCAGCTGGATATTGGGCGCGGGCAGGCCATCGCGGCTGCGGACAAAGGCCTGCGCGTGGCCGATCCCGGTGGTCAGCGCGCCGCGCCGCGTGAACAGAAAGGCGAGTAGGCTTTTCAGTCCCGCCAGCCCCCGGCTGTCATCGTTCAGCGTATGCGCCGCTACCTCGTTCACCAGATGGACGCCGGGATGTTCCTGCAAATTCTGCCCCACGCCCGGCGCATCCACCGCCACCGCGATGCCGTGCTCGCGCAAATGCGCCGCCGGGCCGATCCCTGACAGCATCAGCAGGCGCGGCGAATTGAGCGCGCCTGCGCACAGCACCACGCCTTCACGCGCCGCAAGGTCGAGCACCTCGCCCCCGCGCCTTATGGTCACGCCTGTCGCGCGGCCGCCCTCCAGCCGGATCTTCAGCACCTGCGTTTCGAGCAGAATGTCCAGCCCCAGCGGTTTTGCCTTCAGATACCCGGCGGCCGTGGACGAACGCAGCCCGCCCCGCTGCGACAGTTGGATATAATCGACGCCTTCATTGTGCTGCCCGTTCAGATCGGGCGAGCGGGGATACCCGGCCTGCTGCACCGCCGCGATCCAGTCTGCCGTCACGCCATAAGTGCTGCGCACTTCGGAAACGGCAATTGGCCCGCCTGACCCGCGCCATTCATCGCTCCCGCGCTCATTATCTTCCAGCCGGCGGAAGAATGGCAGCACGCTGGCGTAATCCCAGCCCGCCGCGCCAAGACTGGCCCAGCGGTCGTAATCATAGGCGTGGCCGCGGATGAACATCATTCCGTTGATCGCGCTGCCTCCGCCCAGCCTCTTGCCCGCAGGCCAGACATCGCCCCTGCCGCCCACGCTGGGATCAGGCTCTGCCCGGTACATCCAGTCGAATTGCGGCGTATGCACCATGCCCGCCATCAGCGCAGGCACATAGGAACGGATATCGCGGTGGCTGCGCCCGGCTTCGAGCAACAGCACCCGCTTACCGCCTTGCGCCAGCCGCGTCGCCATCGCCATGCCCGCAGAGCCGCCGCCGATCACGATCAGATCCGGTGTGTGTGCCAAAGCCTCTCTCCCTCGCCAGCCCCCTCGCCAGCCCCCTCGCCTCTTGGGCAGAAAGCTGCTTTACCGCAAGCGTGATGGATGACCGGGCAATGATGGAGGCAAGCGCAGGCGCGCGATTGGCGCTGCTGGAGACAAGCTTTGCGCGCCTGACGGGCCGCCCGCTGGCCCCCGGCGGCGACCTGTGGAACGCCCCCGCCGCCATCGTGGCGCATGGCACGCAAGACCCGCCGCGCTTTTTCTTCGGCAATGCGCAGGCCCTTGCCCTTTTCCGCATCGGCGCGGCCCGCTTCATCGGCCTGCCCAGCCACGAAAGTGCCGAGCCGGCCCTGCGCGCGGAGCGCGCTGCCATGCTCGCCCGGCTGGAGGCGGACGATGTGGTCACCGGCTATCACGGCATACGCATCGCGGCGGATGGCACACGCTTTTGCATCCGCGACGCGGTGATCTGGAACCTGCGCGATGCAAGCGGCCAGCGCCATGGCCAGGCCGCGTGGTTCGACACATGGGAAATGCTGTAGCAGCGCAAAGTTTCTCTTGCTTGAGGCTGCGCCGCGCACCACCCATCAAAGGCAGAAATTTTGAGGGAACAGGAGAGCGCTTCCCATGTCCGATACCTATACCCCGCCCCGCGTCTGGAGCCCGGATGACATGGGCGGCGCCTTCGGCTCCATCAACCGCCCCACATCCGGCGCACGCGAGGAAAAGGCGCTTCCGCAAGGCGAGCACCCCTTCCAGCTCTATTCGCTGGGCACGCCCAACGGGGTGAAGGTAACGATCATGTTCGAGGAGCTGCTCGAAGCGGGCTTTTCGCAGGCCGAATATGACGCCTGGCAGATCCGCATCTTTGCCGGCGACCAGTTTGGGTCGGGCTTTGTCGATCTCAATCCCAATTCGAAAATTCCGGCGCTGCTCGACCGCAGCGGGCCCGAACCTTTCCGCGTGTTCGAAAGCGGCGCGATCCTGCTGCATCTGGCGGAAAAGTTCGACTTCCTTCTGCCCAAAACAAACCCCGCGCGAGCCGAAGTATTCAGCTGGCTGATGTGGCAAATGGGCAGCGCGCCCTTCATCGGCGGGGGCTTCGGGCATTTCTATGTCTACGCGCCCGAACGCTACAAATACCCGATTGACCGCTATGCCATGGAAACCAAGCGCCTGTTCGATGTGGCGGACAAGCAATTGGCAAAGACCGAATATCTGGCCGGGAATGATTACACCATCGCTGATATCGCCGCCTATACCTGGCTGGGGAACCTGTTCCACGGCGCGTATAACCGCTGCGACATCTTCCTGGGGCTGGACGAATACCGGAATGTCGAACGCTGGGTGCGCGCCATTGATGCGCGGCCCGCCGCCATTCGCGGGCGGCTGGTGAATACGCAGGCCCTGCCCGAACGCCACAGCGCCGCCGATTTCGACGCAGTGGAAGATCGCAGCCTGTTCGATCCGGTGCGCAAGCGGCCCGATACGCTGTGAAAGCGGCGAAATAGGGTCTTTTGGCCCCTTCCCAAATCGGCCAGCCGCTTTATAGGGGCGGCTCGCTATGGCCCTGAAGGGCCATCTGCTGGGGCGTCGCCAAGTGGTAAGGCACCGGTTTTTGGTACCGGCATTCGCAGGTTCGAATCCTGCCGCCCCAGCCAGTTTTCCACCGACGCCTCGCTTTGCCGCGATTCACGCTTCCAGCGGCTCTGTCGCCAGCCCCAGTTCGGGAATGGAGACCGAGCGGCGGCCGCTGAAATCGGTGCGCACCACGATCAGGCCGCATTTCTCGTAATGGTCGAGCAGGCGGCGCAGGCGGCCGGGCGAATTGGTGCCGTATATCCGCGCCAGCTCGTCATCATCGGGGCAGGGCCGCCCGTCGCGCGCGGCGCCCGCAATCGCCAGAAACGGCGCCAGCAGATCGTCGGCCAGCACGCTTCCCACGCGCACGATGTCGCGCCAGCCCTCGCCCGCCGGATCGTCCACGCCCGCCACCGCCATGGCGAAACGGCGGCGGAATTGCCCCATGTCGAGGCTGGACGCGGTGAGCCGCTGCATCCGGCACCGAACCGAAAAATCCTGATACAGCTTGGCCGGCTGCTGGAAGGTGCAGCCTTCCTCCGCCGCCATGTCCGCCAGAATCGCGGCGATGGCTGCGTCCACTTCGGCCGTTGAGGGGGCGAACAGCAGCGGCTGCTCCACCTCCTGCGGCTCTGCCTCGGCGGGGGCTGCGGCTATTCGGGCGAGCAATTCGTCGGCACGCGGCGCAGGCGGTGCAGAGGGCGCAGGGTGAGCCGGCGCGGCGTCTTCCAGATGCAGCCCGTCATGCAGCAATGCGTGCAATTCGTCGGGCGAGGCGGTGGGAGGCGGGGCCATTTTGGGCACCGCCACGCGCACGCCCGTCTGCACACCGCCGATCTTCACCGCCACCGGGCGGCGGCTGATCGCGGGGCCAAGCCCCAGAAACTCGCCGCGCGCCAGATCGCGGATCTGTTCGGCCTGCCGCCGCTCCATCCCCAGCAAATCCGCCGCGCGCGCCATGTCGATATCGAGGAAGGTGCGCCCCATCAGGAAATTGGACGCCTCCGCCGCCACATTCTTGGCAAGTTTGGCCAGCCGCTGCGTGGCGACGATCCCGGCAAGGCCGCGCTTGCGCCCGCGGCACATGAGGTTGGTCATCGCGGCAAGGCTGATGCGGCGGGCCTCGTCGCTCACTTCGCCAGCGGCGGCGGGGGCAAACATCTGCGCCTCGTCCACCACCACCAGCGCGGGGAACCATTGGTCGCGCGGGGCATCGAACAATGCGGACAGGAACAGCGCGGCGCAGCGCATCTGCGCCTCCACCTCCAGCCCGTCGAGCGCCAGCACAACCGAGGCGCGGTGTTCGCGGATGCGCGCGCCCAGCCGGGTGAGTTCAGCGGGCGAATAGGCCGCACCGTCGACCACGATATGCCCGAACACATCGGCCAGCGTCACAAAATCGCCTTCGGGATCGATCACGATCTGCTGCACCAGTCCCGCGCTTTCTTCCAGCAGGCGGCGCAGCAGATGCGATTTGCCCGATCCGCTGTTGCCCTGCACCAGCAGGCGCGTGGCCAGCAGTTCCTCGATATCGATCGAAACGGGGCGGCCGTTTGCTTCGGTGCCGATCTGGATGGGTGCGCTCACGCCAGCGGGCCTACCGGGCCACCGGGATTCGGGCCAAGGGCGCGGCGGCGGTTTTCCAGAGGTTTTGCCGGCAATCCCCGTGCGGTCAACGCGGGCCGGCCGCTGTGCCCGCCACGCGGCCATCGTCCTTGCGGGTGGCGAGGTAGAGGCCCGTCACCGTTGCCACGCTGGCCCCCAGCACGGCCATGCCCGCCCCTGCCGGCCCGTGGATATCCACCAGCCAGACCAGCGCGGCCAGCGCGCAGGCAGTGGGCACGGCACGCAGCAGGAAATTGGTGACCGCCCGGCCCCGCGCCACCATCAGCGCCTCCAGACTCGCCCCGCCCAGCTCGATCGCGGCGGCGGCGGACAGGAGGATCATCGGGGTATAGGCGGCCAGGAAATCGGGCCCCGCAATCACCGTGATGACCCAGCGGCCAGCGATCAGCGAAAGAAGCACGGCGGAAAAACCCGTCACTACCGCGATCAGCGCGATTCGCCCGGCGATGGAACGGGCCACATCGGGCGATTTCACGAGTTCGGGATAGGTCGCGCGCAGCAGCGCCTGCGCCAGCTTCAGCAGCCCTTCGCCCAGTTGCGCAGCCACGCGGTAAATCCCCGCCAGTGCGGGGCCACCAAGACCACCGACCAGCAGCACCAGCACCTGCCGCGAGGAAATGGCGAGCAGGCCCGACAGCGACGTGCCGATCACGAAAGGCCAGGCCCGCTCATGCTTGGAGGGGATGCGGCGCAGGCTCATATGCCGCCAGAACAAGGGCTGGGTTCGCCGCGCGAAGTGCCAGTACGTCGCCGCCGTCACGATTTCGGCTGCCGCCCAGGCCATCAAAAAACCCTCGATCGTGGGCAGGAACAGGAAGGCCAGCCCCGCCCCCGTCACCCGCACGATCGACGTCACCGCATCGGCCGTGGCGGCACGGGCGAACTTGTCGTGCAGGCGCAGAATGCCTGTGGGAGTCGACCGGATCGAAAGCAGCGCCACGCAGGTATAGGCAAAGGTTTCCAGCCGCAGCCAACCGGGCAGCGGCAGCCAGCTTCCCGCGAAAGAGAGGATAATGGCGGCGAGGATGATGCCCACCACAATCGTCAGCGCATCCAGCGCCAGCGCAAAGCCGGTGGCATCGGGCAGACTTTCCTTGCTCTGCCCCCAGCGCACCACGGTTTGCCAGGTCTGGAATTGCGAAATGCCCGCCAGCGCCTGCCCGAAGGTAACCGCCAGAATGAACTGGCCGAAATCCTCCAGCCCCAGCGCGCGGGTGGCCATGGCAAGGTAGGCAAGGCTGAGCACACCATTGATTCCGCGCGCACTCATCAGCCAGCCGGTATTCTGCAAAGCGCGCTTGATCATGGTGGATTTTGCCCTGCCCCAGATTTGCGGGAATTGCAAAACCCCAATGCAGCGATACTGTCCAGTCCGGGGGAGAGGAATCACATGGACGGCACGGCAATCGCCTTGCGCTTCGTCAAGCTGCAGGTGGATGACATGGCGAGCGCCCTGGCGTTCTGGCAAAGCGCCTTCGGCTTCGAGGTGCAGGCCACTTATGACGAGCCCGGCTTTCTGGAGCACGTGCTGGCGATTGCAGGCGAGAACGGCGGGCTGTCGCTGATGCTGGTGCAGCCAAAGCCTGCCGCGCGGCTGGAGCAGGGCACGGCTCATGGCCCGCTTGGCTTCATGTGCGCAGATATTTCCGCCGCGCTGCAAAGGGCGCTGGCCGCAGGTGCGCGCGTGACCATGCCAGTGACGCAAGTGGCCCCCGGCGTGCAGGTCTGCCTGCTGGAAAGCCCGCAGGGTCACGCGGTCGAGCTGGTCCAGCTGGACACTTGAAAAACAGAACATCGGAAACGGGAGAGGAACCGAGATGAGCACCCAACAGCCCCTTTTCGCCCTGACTCGCCGCGAGCTGGTTGCCGGCGCGCTGGGCACGGCCGCACTAGCGGTGCCGCTGCCGGGCAAGGCGCATGATTCAGGCCGCCGACCCAACTTCCTGTTCATCATGGCCGATGACCTCGGCTATGCGGACCTGTCCTGCTATGGACGGCGCGAATACACGACGCCGGTGCTGGATTCGCTTGCGGCGCAGGGGATGAAGTTCACCCACGGCTACGCCAATTCCGCGGTCTGTTCCGCAACGCGTGTAGGGCTGATTACAGGGCGCTATCAATACCGGCTGGATGTGGGTCTGGACGAACCGCTGGGCCGCCCCGGCGTGGGGCTGGAGCCGCACATACCCACGCTCCCCTCGCTGCTCAAAGCGGCGGGATACCGCACTGCGCTGGTCGGCAAATGGCATCTGGGCCTGCTGCCCGATTTCAGCCCGCTGAAAAGCGGTTACGACGAATTCTGGGGCAATCGCGGCGGCGGGGTGGATTATTTCACCCACCGGGTGAACGGCAATCTGGATGTGTGGGACGGCGATGTGCAGGTGGAAGCCACCGGCTATTACACCGATCTGCTGGCCGACCGGTCCATCCGCTTTATCGAAGAACGCGCAGGCGAGCCGGATACGCCGTGGCTGCTCAGCCTGCATCTTACCGCGCCGCATTGGCCGTGGCAGGGCAACGATGCCGAAGGGGCCAGCGAAAGCGCACGCATCGCCAGCAAGGCCCCCGTGCCGGGCGAACTGGACATCGTGCATTATGATGGCGGGACGATGGAAACCTATGCCGCGATGATGACGAACATGGACGCCAATATCGGCCGTGTGCTGAAGCGCGTCGCGGAGCTGGGGATGGAAGGGGACACCGTCGTCGTCTTCACCAGCGATAATGGCGGCGAACGCTTCAGCTTCAATTGGCCGTTTACCGGCATCAAGACCGAACTGCTCGAAGGCGGCATCCGCGTGCCCTTCATCGTCAAATGGCCGGGCCTCACCGCGCCGGGATCGGAAAGCGACACGCCTGCGCTGTCGATGGATTTCCTGCCCACTTTCCTTGCCGCCGCCGGCACTGCGCCGCATCCCGATTACCCCACCGACGGGATGGATCTGCGCCCCGTTCTGGCCGGATACGCCACGCCGCAGCGTGATCTGTTCTGGCGCTATCGCAGCAAGAGCCAGCGCGCATTGCGGCGCGGGCGCTACAAATACCTCAAGATCAACGACAACGAGTTCCTGTTCGATATCGTGGCCGACCCGATGGAGCGCGGCAATCTGAAGGACCGGATGCCCGACCTGTTTGCCGATCTGAAATCCACCTATGAAGCCTGGAATGCCGGGATGCTCGATGACCCGGCTGCACCCAGCTACGGCTTTGAATCGCGGATGCTGGCCGATCACTTCGCGCCGATCAGGTAATCCCGTCAAGCGCGCGGCGGGGCGTCCATCGCCGCCCCGCCGATGCGGCCCTTGTTGTAAATGCCCAGCAGCGTGATCAGCACCGCAATCGCCAGCGCAGGCATGGCGGCTATCAGCATGATTTCCTGCAAGGACAGCGCATAGACCAGCGCAAGGCCGCCCGCCCAGGTGAACACGATCCCGCCAAAGCGGCCCACCGCGCCCGCCCAGCCGATGCCGCTGCTGCGCATTTCGGGCGGATAGCCCAGCGTGGCGAGGTTGTTGATGCCGGTCTGCCCGCCCACCTGGCAGAAATTCCACACGATCAGCGCAGTCACCATCATCACCGCCGCGCCCGGCGGGACATAGCCGATGGCGGCAATCGCCATCGCATCCAGCACGAAATAGCCCGCAATGATCCAATAGGGATTCATCCGGTCCATCAGCCAGCCCATTACCAGCGTGCCGGTGGCCCCGCCGAAATAGCCGTAGATCATGTAGAGCGCGAAGGTTTCGATCGGCATATTCGCCAGCTCGAACATGAAGGCCGCCAGCCAGCTCGACAGCAGCGCGATATTGCCCAGCGAGAAGAAGCAGATGCACCACAAAAGCGCGGTCTGCACGCGGAAGCGCTTGCCGAACATGGCGAGCGGCCCCGCCTTTTCCACCGCGGCCTGATCGCCCATCTGGAACAGTTCGTCACCCTTCAGCACCAGATTGCGGTCCATCCGGCGCAGCACCCGGGGGATTTCGGGGTCCTTGCCATCACGGTTGACGCGGAAGGCGACGCTTTCAGGGATCAGCAGCAGCAGCAGGATCGCCGCCAGCGGAACCACGCCGCCCGCGATGAAGAAGCCTTCCCAGCCGATTTCCTCCAGCCACCATGCGGTCATTGCGCCGCTGGCAAGGTTGCCGCCCGAAAAGCACACCAGCGCAATCGACATGAACAGCGCACGGCGGCGGCGGGGGGTGGATTCGCTCAGCAGGGCAAGGCCCACGGGTAGCATGGCGGAAAAGAAGATGCCCGATATGCCGCGCAGCCAGGCCAGCATTTCAAAACTGGTCGCAAAGGCCGCCCACAGGCTCAGCGAGCCAAAGACGAGAAGGCACAGCGCCAACACCGGCTTGCGGCCGATCTTGTCGGCCAGCGGCGGCATGATGATCGCGCCGATGAGCATCCCCACCTGCGCATAGGTCAGCACCGGCTGCATATCGACCGATGCGCCGCCCAGCCCGGTGGCAATCGCAGGCACGATCTTGCCCACGAAATACATATCGAACCCGTCAAGGAACAGGACGACCGAGACGACCACCAATGTCAGGATTTCGCGCGCACCAATGGGCCGCTCGTCAATAAAGGCGGCAACGTCAAACCGCGCTGCCGTGGCAGTGGCTATGGCCATGTCCCCTCCCCAGGATTATATGGAAAGTGAGAGTGGCGGGCAGCGGGGGCCGCGTCAATGGGCTGGATTTGTGGGGCTCAACAGATCGCGTCGTTAACAGACGAACTAACTCGCGGCCTTCAAATTGGCCCGCGTTTTGTGGGTTATCTATTCGTCCCTAATTTCCGAGCTGGGAATCCTCGTGGGTCTAACCCGGAAAGATTCATTTTGAAGTCGCTGTTCAATCTCGAAAACTCGATCTTCGGCCAAACGAGCCAGCCATGCCCTAAGGATACTCGAAACTACATAAAGACCGAGCAAGATAGCGAGATTGCCCAGAACAACCCATTGCCCGGCAAAGACGGCTGCGACAATCCCGGTGAGCACTACCCCAGCACCGAACATCACAATTCCAACAATGACGCCCAACATACCCCATTCAGTATAGGTTATCGCCAATGCGAAAAACCAAACACAGGCCCCGAAAGCAATGGAGGCGAGACCGTATAAGCTACTGGCCAAGCCCCTAGAAGCAGGAATAACTGCCAAAGGGATAATTATTATCCCGGAAAAAACTGCAATACCAATAATTCTTGGGATAAAATCAAGCATCCAAAGGCTTAGTTCGGCAGCGCCAAACAGTAATAATATTGGAATAACGAGAATAACGAGCAGCAGCAGCATCCCCCCTGCCACACCGCCAGCACTCTTGAGTTTTTCCATCGCTAAACGCCCCCTTCAATGTTCAGGTTATCCCTGAAGGAGGCCGGAAGGCAAGAGGACACAGCCATTCCTTTGCTCACCACTTTTGCACAGAAATACTCAATTAATTTACAATTTGGCCCCCCTACGCCGCGTCGGCGCGGCGTTCGGCCAGTTCCAGATTGAGCATCTCGGCCAGCGTGAAGGCCATTTCCAGCGATTGCGCCGCATTCAGACGCGGGTCGCAATGCGTGTGGTAGCGGTCGGCAAGGCCGGCATCGGTGATCGCCACCGCGCCGCCGGTGCATTCGGTCACATCCTGCCCGGTCATTTCCAGATGGATGCCGCCGGCATGGGTGCCTTCGGCGCGGTGCACGGCGAAGAAGCCTTTCACCTCGCTCAGGATGCGGTCGAAGGGGCGCGTCTTGTAGCCGCTGTCGGACTTGATGACATTGCCGTGCATCGGATCGCAGCTCCACACCACCGGGTGCCCTTCACGCGCCACGGCGCGCACCAGGCGCGGCAGCGCGGCTTCGACCTTGTCATGGCCAAAACGGGCGATCAGCGTCATCCGGCCCGCTTCGCGTGCGGGGTTGAGCACATCGAGCATCCGCAGCAGCGCGTCCGGCTCCAGGCTGGGGCCGCACTTCATGCCGATGGGGTTGTTGATGCCGCGCATGAATTCGACATGGGCGGATTCGGCAAAGCGCGTGCGATCCCCGATCCACAGCATATGCGCGGAGGTGTCATACCATTCGCCGGTCAGCGAATCGCGGCGCGTCATCGCTTGCTCGTAAGGCAGCAGCAGCGCCTCGTGGCTGGTATAGAGGCTGGCCATCTTGAGCTGCGGCTGATCCTCGATATCGATGCCGCAGGCTTCCATGAAATCCAGCGCCTCGCCAATGCGGTCAGCGATCGACTTGTATTGTTCAGCCCACGGGCTGCGGCCCATGAAATCCAGCGTCCACTGGTGCACTTGCCGCAGATTGGCATAGCCGCCGGTGGTGAAAGCGCGCAGCAGGTTGAGCGTGGCGGCCGCCTGGCTGTAGGCGCGCACCATGCGCATGGGATCGTTGCGGCGGCTTTCGGGCGTGAAGTCGATGCCGTTGATATTGTCGCCGTAATAGCTGGGCAGTTCCACGCCGCCGATCGTCTCGGTCGCGGCGCTGCGTGGCTTGGCGAACTGGCCTGCCATGCGCGCCACCTTCACCACCGGCATCTTGCTGGCATAGGTGAGCACGGCGGCCATCTGCAGGATCACGCGCAGCGTGTCGCGGATATTGTTCGGCGTGAATTCGGCGAAGCTTTCCGCACAATCACCGCCTTGCAGCAGGAAGGCATTGCCTGCCGCCACATCGCCCAGCTTGGCCTTCAGCGCGCGCGCTTCACCTGCAAAGACCAGCGGGGGAAAGCCGGACAGCACCCGCTCGGCTTCGGCCAGCGCAGCAGCGTCTTCATAGTGCGGCAGGTGCTTTGCAACGAATTGCTCCTGCTTCCAGCTATCGGGGGTCCAGTTCTGAGCCACGGTCTTCATATTTTCCAAAAATGCCTCGTCGTCTTCCGCATATCGGAACCGGACGCTGCCAATTGAAGGGGGAAATGCCCCTTAGTCGCGAGTCGACGGACACGCAAAGGTTACTTTGGTTATGGTTTCACCGGCCTACCAGCGCGGCCGCTTCGCCTGTGCGCGGCAGAACCGCCACCCGGTAGCCGCCATGGCCCAGCAGGTAACGCTGCGCCAGCGCCTGCATCTCCTGCGCCGTGGTCAGCACATAATCCGCGGCCAGCGATGGCAATTGCGCCACCCGCATCGGATCGAAGGCCCCGCCCTGAATCTGGCCCAGCCAGAAGGTGTGCCCGGTCTGCGCGCGCAGGATATATTGCCGCATCGGCTCGACCACGCGAGCCAGTTCGTCCTCGCTTGGGCCATTGGCGGACAGATCGCGGACGATCTTGTCCACTTCGGTGTAAAAGGCATCCATGTCACGAGGGGCGATCTGCACCAGCGCCATCAGATAGCCGCCCCCTTCCATGTCGAGCGGCCAGTTCGAGGTGGCGAAAGGAGTATAGGACGACCCTGCCGTCTCGCGCAGGCCATCCAGCAGGCGGTTGGCGATGAGCTGCGCCAGCACTTCCAGCTTGCGCGATTGCGGCAGGCCCGCCGATCCGCCGGCCGTGGGCCAGGCAATCACCGCCGCCGCCTGATCGCTGTCGCCGCCGTGATAGAGCAGATGCGGCGTGGTATTGGCAGCGGCAAAGCCCGGAGGGGTCAATTCCGGACGCACATCGCCGCGCGGGTCGAGCGCGCCGAAGGTGCGGCTGAGCGCGGCCACGGTTGCTTCGGGGTCGATATCACCGAACACCGCCACTTCGACCGGCCCCTGCGCCAGCATCCGGCTCCACACGCGGCGGAATTCGCCTGCGGTGGCCGCGCGCATCTCGTCGGGCGTGGCGCGGGCAAAGCGCGGATCGCCGCCGCGCAGCAGCGTTTCGAGGTCGCGGCCCAGCACGCTCATCGGATCATTGTCCTGCGCGTCATAGCCCAGCAGCGCGCTCGCCTTGGCGCGTTCCACCGGGGCAACATCCCAGCGCGGCTGATCCAGCTTGGCGGCGAACAGATAAAGCTGGTCCTCCAGATCCTCTGCCCGCGTCAGCCCTTCGAAGGTGAACACGCCCTCGCCCACCGAAAAGCCGAAGGTCAGCTTGCGCCCCGCGCCGATGCGGTCGATCTCGTTCTGGCCCAGCGGGCCCACGCCCGAACTCACCAGCGCACGCGTGCCCAGTTCGGCATAGACGCCTTCGCCCGGCGCAAAGCCGGCGCGGCCTTCGCCAAAACGCACGCGCACGGTGACGCGGCCCGGTTCGTTATCGCTGTCGCGCAGCAGGGCTTGCACGCCGTTGGGGAACACGATGCGTTCGGTGGTGCTGACAAGGCCGGGGCCAAGCGGTTCGCGCAAGATCGGGTCGGCGGGCGTGCCGATTGGCGGCAGGTCGGCAAAGCTGATCGCGGGGCCATCATTGCGCGCCAAGGCCGTCCCGTCCACCGGCGCCAGCAGCGCCGCGCGCACATCGGCCGCGGTCGCTTCGCCCGGAACCGGGGTCAGCAATATGCCGCGCACCACATTGCCCTTGAACAGCTCCTGCGTATGGGCGAGCAGCGTTTCGGGCGTCAGCCGGGGGCGCAGCGAGCGGAACACCGACAGGAAGGTTTCGGGGGCTGCCACCGCCTCGCGAATATCCACCGCATTGACGATATCGTCCGCCAGCTTCGATCCCGCCTCGATCCGGGCCTGCCCGACCATATCGACAAAGGCGATGTCGTATTGCGCGGCGGCCTGCTCGATCTCCGCCTCGGTCGGCGGGTTGACCAGCGCATCGGCAATCACGCTGCGCACATCGGCCAAGGCCGCGCGCCAATCCTCGCCCAAGGGTGCGAAATCCACAAAGGTGCCGTCGGCCGACCGGCTCACCTTGTCGCGCCGCACCTGGGCATAGAGATAGCTGGCACCCGCGCGGGCATTCTGTTCCAGCCGCTGGTTGAGGATCGCTTGCGCCACCGCATCGATCAGCAGGCCGCGGTTATATTCCAGATTGTCGACCACTTCGACAAAGGGGCGCAGCACGGCAAAGGACACCGCGCGCGGCTGGCCCGCTTCCACGATCACCGCGGTCTCGCCCACGGGATTGGCGGGATCGGCCCCGGCGGGCATTTCGGGCTGGCCGAAATCGGGCGCCGGCGTGTGGGCGCCCGGCACCTGCCAGCCGCCGAAATGCCGTTCCACCATGGCAGCGAGGACTTGCGGGCTCGCGTCGCCCACCATCACCACCACCGTGTTTTCCGGGCGATACCAGCGCTGGTGAAAGGCACGCACCGCCTCGGGCGTGGCGCCTTGCAGCGCCTCCACCGTGCCGATGGGCGCGCGCATCGCCAGCCTTTGCCCGGTGTAGAACAATTCCCGCGTCGCCACGGCAATGCGCATATCCGGCCCCAGCCGCTCGCGCCGTTCGGCCAGCACGATGGGCACATCCGCCGCCAGATTCTCCGCCGACAGCGTGGGCTCCTGGATCATGCCGGCAAACAGCATCATGCTTTCTTCCAGCCGCTCGCGGAATGCACCGGGCAGGTCGAGCTGATAGACGGTGTGCGTGGGGCTGGTGACCGCATTCGTATCGAAACCCAGCCCGGCACCCCAGCGCTGGAAATGCGGGATCGCCTCTCCGGGGCCGAAATGGCGCGATTGGCGGAAAGTCAGATGCTCGACCAGATGGGCAAAGCCCTGCTCGCCCTCCTCCTCGTGCAGGGAACCTGCATCAATGCGCACGCGGATCGACACCTGGCACGGCGGCACCCCGTTGCGGCGCACGGCATAACGCACGCCGTTGGGCAGTTCGCCCATCAGCCATTGCGGATCGACCGGAATATCGGTGCCGCGAAAGATCCACGGATCGTCCGGCTTGGCAAAGGCGGGCACATCGGCCTGGCTGGCAACGCCAATTCCGCAATCGTCCTGCGCCAGAAGCGGCGCCGGCACGGCGAGGATGAGCAAGGGAGCAAGAACGCGCGTCAGGCGCCGGATCAGGGTCATGGATCGGTATAGGCCAGCCAAGGGATGAAGGACCGGTGAATAGACCCAAAAGCCGCCTTGTGAACCCCTGCCCCGGCCCCTACATCGCTTCTCATGTTTATCGAGACCGAAACCACGCCCAACCCCGCCACGCTCAAATTCCTGCCCGGCCGGCAGGTCATGCCTTCGGGCACGCGCGATTTTGCCACGCCCGAAGACGCCGAGGCGTCACCGCTGGCGCAGGCGCTGTTCGATACAGGCGAGGTGAGCGGCGTGTTCTTCGGCGCCAGCTTCGTGTCGGTCACGGCCGCGCCGGGTGCCGACTGGGCCAGCCTGAAGCCGCAGGTGGTGGGCGTGCTGCTTGACCATTTCATATCCGAAACCCCGCTGTTCCATGGGCCCAGCGCAGGCGGCATCGCGGTTCCGGCAGAGGAGGACGACCTGCTGGTGGAGGACGATCCCGCCCATGCGGAGATCGTGGACATGATCAAGGAACTGCTCGAAACGCGCATCCGCCCCGCCGTTGCCAATGACGGCGGCGACATCCGCTATCGCGGTTTCCGCGACGGGGTGGTGTATCTTCAGATGCAGGGCGCCTGTTCGGGCTGCCCCAGCTCCACCGCCACGCTGAAACAGGGGATCGAAGGGCTGATGAAGCACTACATCCCCGAAGTGACCGAAGTGCGGGCCGCCTGAGATGACAGAGGCTCTGGCTCCCGCCGCGCTCGACCAGCTTTTCCGTGAAGCCCGCACCTGTCAATGGTTTGACGGGCGCGAGGTAAGCGACGCGCAGATCACCGCGATATGGGACCTGATGAAGATGGCCCCCACATCGATGAACCAGCTGCCCGCGCGCATCGTCTGGTGCAAAAGCGCGGAGGCGAAGGAGCGGCTGGCGGGCCATGCAGCGGAGGGCAACAAGGACAAGGTGCGAAATGCGCCGGTCTGCGCGATCATCGCGATGGATACCGATTTCCACGAATACCTGCCCGAATTCTTCCCCCCCTCGCCCAATGCCAAGGCAATGTTCGACGGCAAGGACGAGATGCGCCGGACACAGGCCTTTCGCAATTCCTCGCTTCAGGGCGGCTATTTCATCATGGCGGCGCGCGCGCTGGGCCTTGATTGCGGCCCCATGTCGGGTTTCGACAACGCGGCGGTGGATGCCGATTTCTTTGCTGATAGCCCCAGCTGGAAAAGCAATTTCATCTGTTCGGTCGGCTATGGCGATCCGGCAAAGCTGCATCCGCGCCTGCCCCGGCCGGAATTTGCGCGCTTCAACCGCCTGATCTGAGCGGCCGACAATGCGCACGCTGGCCATCGACAGCGCAACGGAAGCCTGTTCGGTGGCGTTGTTCGACGGGGACGACCTGATCGGCCATTTTCACGAAATCATCGGGCGCGGCCATGCCGAACGGCTGGTGCCCGCGATTGCCGCCATGCCCGGCAGGGGACGGGCGGATCGCATCCTCGTCTCGCTCGGCCCCGGCAGCTTTACCGGCGTGCGGATCGGCCTTGCCGCCGCGCGTGCGCTGGGGCTTGCCTGGGGCGCGCAGGTGCGCGGCTATCCCACGCTGGCGCTGGTGGCGGCGATGGCCCGGCAAATGCGCGGCGCTGTTGCGGTCACCGTGTGCATGAATGGCGGGCACGGCGAATGGTTTGTGGGCGATTTTGGCGCAGACGGGCTGGCACAGGGAGAGACGCTGTCGCTGTCGCCGGCGCAGGCGGTGCAGCAGCATGGGCGGCCGGGCATTGTCGCGGGCAACCGCGCCAGCGAATTTGCGGCACAGGCGGCGGACGGTGCAGAGGCGATCGACCTGCTGCCCGATGCGCGCCACGCGCGGCTGGTGCCGTCTGCGCTGCTTACGCCTGATCTCGCTCCGCTTTACGGGCGCGCGCCCGATGCCGCCCTACCTGGCGAGGCGGTAGTGCGAAAGTGATGGACGCGCTCGATGCCATCATGGCGGTGATGGAGGCCGCTTTCGATCCCGCTTTTGGCGAGGCGTGGAACCGCCGCCAGGTGGGCGATGCGCTGGTGCAGCCGAACACGCATTTGCTGTTGGCCGATGCGACCGGGCAGGATCCGCGGGCAGCCGAAGAGGCGGTGGGCTTCACCCTCTCGCGCCAGATCGGACCGGAAGAAGAATTGCTGCTTATTGCCGTTATGCCCGCCGCGCGCGGAAACGGCGTGGGCGGCGCCTTGCTGGCCCGTTTCATTGCCGCTGCCCAAAGCCGCGGGGCCAATCGCCTGTTCCTTGAAATGCGCGACGGCAATCCCGCGCAAGCGCTGTATTTGCGGCACGGATTCGTCGCGGTGGGCAGGCGACCAAATTATTACCGCGCGGGAACATCCGGGCCGCTTGATGCAATTACCTATCTGCGGGACAGTTTGCTCAAGTAATTCGCAAGGATATTTCCTTCGCTTCGCGACTTTCCACACTTGCCATGTTAATAACAAAAGCGCAGGGGCCGATTCGGCCGCGAATCGCAATTCGTGCGCCCAAGAAAATAATCGTCGCACTCAAGATTGCCGAGGAAACTATGGATAATCTCCAGAATGACATGAACGAGATGCTGATCTCGCTCACCGCGGATATTGTCACCGCCCATGTCGCCAACAACAATGTCGATGTTGCTGATCTGCCGCCCCTGATTCAAAGCGTGTATGGCGCGCTCGCCGGTCTTGGCGGAGCACCGGTTGTGGAAGAAGCGCGGCCGGAACCCGCCGTTTCGATCCGTGCTTCGGTAAAGCCCGATCATCTTGTCTGTCTGGAAGACGGCAAGAAGCTGAAGATGCTCAAACGTTACTTGCGCACCAATTACAATATGAGCCCGGAAGAATACCGCGCCCGCTGGGGTCTGCCGGCCGATTATCCGATGGTTGCGCCCGATTACGCCGAAAAGCGGCGCGAACTGGCGAAGAAGATCGGCCTTGGGCGCCAACCCGGCCAGCGCCGCGGTCGCCGGAAAAAGACGGTCTGAGACCGTTTCGCAAATGCCGCTTCACGGTTGAAAATGCGCCCCGCCGCTCTCATAGTGGCGGGGCGTGTTTCATTATTGGGCAGGATCAGGGGCAGTGCCGCACACCAGGATTGATCTCGAGGCGCTGTGCGCCGAACGCGGCCTGCGCATCACCGAACAGCGCCGGGTGATTGCCCGCGTCCTGTCAGACAGCGAGGATCACCCCGATGTGGAGGCGCTGCACGAACGCGCCTCCGCCATCGATCCCAAGATTTCGATCGCCACCGTCTACCGCACCGTGCGCCTGTTCGAGGAGGCGGGAATCCTCGACCGGCACGACTTTGGCGATGGCCGCGCCCGCTATGAAGCCGCACCCGAAGCGCACCACGATCACCTGATCGACGTGGAAACGGGCAAGGTGCTCGAATTCGTCGATCCCGAACTCGAAGCGCTGCAAAAGGTGATTGCCGAAAAGCTGGGCTACCGTCTGGTCGATCACCGGATGGAACTCTACGGCGTGCGCATTGATCGCGAAGGCTGAGCCAGCGCCTGAGCCGCCGCTGGGCTGGCGCTGGGGACTTGTCGGATTGCGTCTCGCCCTGTGGTTCGTGATTTTTGCGGCCATAGTCCTGCCGCATCTGGTTTGTGCGGCGTTCGGGCGGCGCGACATCATTCCCCCGCTGTTTCTGGGCGCGCTGGCGCGGATTGCGGGTTTGCGCATCCGCGTGATCGGCAAGCCCAAGAAAGGCGCGCTGCTGCTGGGCAATCATGTGAGCTGGCTCGACATTCTGGCGCTGGCCGGGGCCAGCCGCACCGCCTTTGTCGCGCATGATGGTCTTGCCGGACATCCCATGCTCGAATGGCTGTGCCTTCAGAACGACACGCTGTTCATCACGCGCGACCAGCGCGGCACCGTGGCGGCGCAAGTGGAGCAGGTGGTCGAGCGGCTGGGCCACCGGCGGCTGACGATTTTCCCTGAAGCCACCACGGGTGACGGGCGCACGCTGTTGCCGTTCCGCTCCAGCCTGCTTTCGGCGGTGGAACGCCTGCCGCACGATATCCCGGTGCAGCCCTTCGCGCTGGATTTCGAGGATGCGGCCGAAATCGCCTGGGTGGGGGACGAGCCGGGCCTTGCCAATTTCCGCCGCATCATGGCGCGCACGCGGCCCATCTACCTCACTATCCGCTTTCTCGAACCGCTGAGCGGCGCGGAACTGACCAACCGCAAGACGATGGCGGCCGCCGCGCAGGCCCGCGTGGCGGCGGCGCTGGGGATGGAAATCGGCCCGGCTTTGGCGTAAGGGCCGCAGCCCATGACCGCACAGACCCCACCCAAAACCTACCGCGTCAAGAGCTTCGGCTGCCAGATGAACGTCTATGACGGAGAGCGCATGGCCGAACTTCTCGCCGAAAAGGGCATCACCCCTGCGCCCGAGGGCGAGGAGGCCGATCTGGTGGTGCTCAACACCTGCCACATCCGCGAAAAGGCGGCCGAGAAGGTCTATTCCGACATTGGCCGGCTGGTAAAGGCGGGCCGCGAGGCGGGGCGCGAGCCGCTGATTGCCGTCGCCGGATGCGTCGCGCAGGCCGAGGGTGAGGAGATCATGGCGCGCGCACCTGCCGTCTCCATGGTGGTCGGCCCGCAGGCCTATCATCGCCTTGGCGACATGATCGACCGCGCGGTGGCGGGTGAGCGTGCCACCGATACCGATATGCCCGAGGACGCCAAGTTTGCCGCCCTGCCCAAACGGCGCAAGGTCGGACCAAGCGCCTTCCTGACCATACAGGAAGGCTGCGACAAGTTCTGCACCTATTGCGTGGTGCCCTATACCCGCGGCGCAGAAATATCGCGCCCCTTCAAGGACCTGCTGCGCGAAGCTCAGGTCTTGCTGGAAGCGGGCGCGTGCGAGATCACGCTGCTGGGGCAGAATGTGAACGCGTGGACGGGCGTGGACGACACAGGCCGCGCGATCGGGTTTGACGGGCTGGTGCGGGCGCTTGCCGCCCTGCCCGACCTGCAGCGCATCCGCTACACCACCAGCCATCCCAATGATGTGACCGAAGGCATGATCGCCATGCATGGCGAGGTCGACAAGCTGATGCCTTATCTGCATCTGCCGGTGCAGAGCGGCTCTGACCGGGTGCTGAAAGCGATGAACCGCAGCCACACGGCCAGCGGCTATCTCAAGCTGCTGGGTCGCTTCCGCGAGGCACGGCCCGACATTGCGCTGTCGGGCGACTTCATTGTCGGCTTTCCGGGCGAGACCGAGGCCGAATTTGCCGAGACGCTGGCGCTGGTGGATGCGGTGAAATATGCCGCCGCCTTCAGCTTCAAATACTCGCCGCGCCCCGGCACACCTGCCGCCACCATGGCAGGGCAGATCGCGCGCGAAGTGATGGAGGAGCGACTCGCCCGCCTTCAGGACGCGCTGAACCGCGACCAGTTCGCGTTTAACAAGGCGAGTGTTGGAAAAACCTGCGACGTGCTGGTGGAGCGGCGCGGCAAGCTCCCCGGTCAATGGCTGGGCAAATCGCCCTGGCTGCAATCGGTGTTCTTCACCGGCGAGGCGGCGATTGGCGATCTGGTGCGCGTGGAACTGGTGGAAGCGGGGCCGAACTCGCTGGCAGGCCGGGTGCTGGAAAAGCTGCCTGCCTGAAACGCCTGACTGACACATTTGCGACGGCTGGATGACTTTCCACCGCTGACTTGTGCAGGCCACCTTGCAAGCGGCCCTGCGCGGCCTAATCTCGGGCCGGGAATCAACCGAAAGGACTCCATGGCCCGCAAGTCCCCCGCGTCCGAAAGGACAGCCGCCTTCCATCCCGAAGACCGCCGCGATCACGCGCGCAGGGCCAGAGTGGAGGTAGAGTTTGAACAGCAGGCGACGCTGGGCGCACTGTTCGGGGAATTTGACGCCAATCTGGTGCTGCTGGAAAATCGCCTTGGCGTCTATATCGGCGCGCGCGGCAACCGGCTGGTGATCGAGGGGGCGGAGGACGATGTCGCCCGCGCCCGCGATGTCCTGCTCAAACTGCACGACCGGCTGCTGACCGGGCAGGACGTGGATACCGGCGCGATCGAGGCGCTGATCGCCATGTCGAACGAGCCGGTGTTTGACGGCATACTGGCGGATGAAAAGCTCCACCCGCCGATCATGATCCGCACGCGCAAGAAAACCATCGTGCCGCGCACCGCGGTGCAGGCCGATTATATGCGGATGCTGGCAAGCCGCGACATGATCTTTGCGCTGGGGCCAGCGGGCACGGGCAAGACCTATGTGGCGGTGGCGCAGGCGGTTTCGCAGCTTATCACCGGCAGCGTGCAGCGCCTGATCCTGAGCCGCCCGGCGGTGGAAGCGGGCGAGAAGCTCGGCTTCCTGCCCGGCGACATGAAGGAGAAGGTCGACCCCTATCTGCGCCCGCTTTACGATGCGCTGTTCGATTGTATGCCGCCCGAACAGGTGGAGCGGCGGCTGGCATCGGGAGAGATCGAGATTGCGCCCATCGCCTTCATGCGCGGGCGCACGCTGGCCGATGCCTTCGTGATTCTGGACGAGGCGCAGAACACCACACGCGAACAGATGAAGATGTTCCTCACCCGCTTCGGCCAGAACAGCCGCATGGTGATCTGCGGCGACCCCAAACAGGTCGACATCCCCGGCGGCGACAGGATGAGCGGCCTTGCCGACGCGGTCGAGCGGCTGGAAGGCGTCGAAGGCATCGGCGTAACCCGCTTCACCAGCGCGGATGTGGTGCGCCACCCGATCGTGGGCCGGATTGTCGAGGCTTACGAGGGCGAAGGTGCGAAGCCCTGATCCGACTTGGAGTATCGCTTCTCGACATCAATCGGGCCGGACGCCATGGGAACGGTCATGAACCTCGACATCGCGATCGAAGAACCCTGGCCTTCCGCGCCAGACTGGCCCGCGCTTGCCGCACGCGCATTAAACGCCGTGCAGCAATTCGCGCCGGAACTGGCCAACCCCCGGCTGGAGGCGAGCCTGCTGTTTACCTCCGACGCCGAAATCCATGATCTGAACCGCGAATGGCGCGGGCGGGACAAGCCGACCAATGTGCTCTCCTTCCCCATGCTCGAACGCGAAGACCTGCTTGCCCTTGCGCCCGAAGGCCCGCCCGAAATGCTGGGCGACATCGCGCTCGCCCATGAAACCTGCGCGCGCGAGGCGGCGGAGAAGGGCGTCCCGCTCGAACACCATGCCGCGCATCTCATCATCCACGGCCTGCTGCATCTGGCGGGCCACGATCACGAGATTTCCGCAAGCGATGCCGAGGCGATGGAAGCGCTCGAAGTCTTGGCGCTTGCACAAATGGGCATTGCCAACCCATATAGCGAAAATTGAAACAGCAGGGGTAATGTGCGGCGATGGCCGACAACAGCAAGGGTGGTGATTCCCAATCGGGAGACGGGGAGAGTAGCGGCGGCCTTTGGAGCGCGATAAAATCGCTGTTCGAAGGCGAGGAGGGCCCTTCCTTACGCGAGCAACTCGAAGAAGCGATCGAGGAGCATGAGGAGGATCAGGCCACCGGCGAGATCGGCCAGAACGGCGCCAAGGGCGATCTTTCGCGCGCCGAGCTGATCATGCTCAAGAACCTGCTGCATTTTTCCGAACACGATGCCGACGACATTGCCGTGCCGCGCGGGCAGATCATCGCCATCGATGCCGCCTCCACATGGGACGAGGTCGTGGCGCTGTTTGCCGAACACGGCCATTCGCGCCTGCCAGTCTACCGCGAAACGCTGGACGATGTGATCGGCATGATGCACATCAAGGATGTCTTCCCGATCCTGGCCAAAGGGCGCGCGCCTCCCGCCGACTGGACCACGCTGATGCGCCAGCCGCTGTATGTGCCGCAGACGCGCGGCGCGCTGGATGTGCTGGCCGATATGCGCGCCAAAAAGACGCATCTGGCGATTGTGCTGGACGAGTTTTCGGGCACCGATGGCCTCATCACGATCGAGGATCTGGTCGAGGAAATCGTGGGCGAAATCGCGGATGAGCACGATGATGATCCAGTGGAACTGGTCGTGCCGCTGGGAGACGGGATGTGGGAAGCCGATGCGCTGGCCGAACTCGATGATCTGGCCGAGACGCTGGGCGATCCGCGCATTGCCGAAGTCGCGGAATCGGTCGATACGCTGGGCGGGCTCACCTTCGTGCTGGCGGGCCATGTGCCTGAACCGGGCAGCGTGCTCGAACATCCCAGCGGCTGGCGCATCGAAGTGATCGCAGGCGATGAAACGCACGTCACCCGCCTGCGCCTCCACGCCCCGGTTGCCGCGGAAGAAAATTCCGCCGATTGAGCGGAAAATTCCGGCCTAGGCCGATTTTTCCATGGGGTTTTTCGCAAGCCCGCTCGACAGCAGTTGCATAATTGTGAACAAAGGCCGCCATGCGCAGATTGCCGCCCCTTCGTGCCCTGGAGGCATTCGTGCGCACGGTGCGCCTTGGCTCGGCGCGCGCGGCGGCGAGTGAGCTGGGCCTCTCGCCGTCGGCCTTGTCGCGGCGAATCACCAATCTGGAAGATTTCACCGGCAAGAAGCTGTTTTCCCGTTCAGGCCAGGTGATGAAGCTGACCGATGAAGGGCGCAATTTCTATGACGCGGTTGCCCCGCATCTGGAAACGCTGGCAGCGGCAGTGGAGGCGCAATCGGAAAACCTGCAAACGCTGCGCCTGCGGCTGGGCGTGATGCCGCTGTTCGGCACGCAGCGCCTGTTTCCCCGCCTGCCCGAACTGCGCGCGATGCATCCGCGCCTGCATCTGGACATCGATACCGGCCCTCACCTGATCGACCGGGTGGGCGATACGCTGGACGCCGCGATTGCGCTGACGACCCGGCCCGATCCTGCGTTTCACGCGGTGCAGCTCGATGAAAACAGCGTGCACGCCATCTGCTCGGTCGCGCTGGCGGAAAAGCTGGGGCCGGTGCCCGATTTGGCCGAACTGGAAAAGCAGACCTTCCTTGTCCACACCGACATGGAACTGAGTTTCGAGGCATGGAAGAAGGCACTGGGCCTCGAAAAGCTGCAACCGGCGGCGGTCGACCATTACGATTCGGGCCAGCTGATCCTCGAAGCCGCAGCGCAGGGCCTTGGCATCGCCATCATGCATGATGATCACATGATCCGGAACGCTGATCCGCGCGTGACGGGCCTGTATCGGCAGAAGATCGCCAGCCCCTATTCCTACTGGTTCCTGTGCAAGCCGGTGGATCTGGATGCGCGCCCTTTACGCATCTTTCACGACTGGATCGTGTCGGCCGGGCTGTAGCGCCGCCCGGCCCTAGCCCGCGCGCCGCTTTTGCGGCACAACCCCTCCCCTGCGGATTCGCAACTGATCCAAAGGGAAGAGACATGGAAATCAGGAAAACCGTTCTGGCTGCCGCACTGGCCGCCATCAGCCCGCTTGCCTTCATCGCGCCCGCAAACGCGCAGATGATGCCGCTCAACGACCCCGTGGTGGGCCATCCCGATCCCGAAAGCCTGTTCACCAGCCGCGATCCGGTGCTTCACCGCAACAAGCAGGCCGCCCTGCACATCATGCGCGAACTGCTCCAGTGCAACCAGTGGCACCGCGCGGGCGAGTGGCTGACCGATCGCTATATCCAGCACAATCCGCTGGCCGCATCGGGGCTGGAAGGCGTGGTGAACTACTTCGTCAACGTGGCGCGCGTGCAGCCCACCCCCACCTGCGACCGGCTGGTGACGCCGATTGTCTCGGTGCAGGCCGAGGGCGATTATGTGACCGTGGTGATCCGGCGCGAACTGCCGATCCCCGGCGATCCCAATGGCGGCACCTACACCACCACCTGGTTTGACAGCTGGCGCTTTGTCGATGGCAAGGCCGATCAGCACTGGGATCCGGCCACCCTGCCCAATTACACGCCGCCTGCTGTCGCTGCCGACAACCTGCTGCGCGAGGCGCAGGACCGGGCTGCGATCGAGCGGCTGATGTGGAATTATGTCCGCGCCATCGATACCTGGAACGCGGATGCCTATGCCGCCGTGTTCACCGAGGATGGCAGCTTCGGCAATACGCGCGGCCGCGAGGCACTAAGGGCAATGGTCAGCGGCATGGTTGCCAACCGCGCCGCCGACGCCCCCATGTTGCACCATGTGATGAGCAACCAGACGATCGAGTTCATCAATCCCAACCGGGCCGTTGTGCGCTATTACTGGCAGACCGTCACGCGTGGCGTACCCGCTGGCCCGCGCCCGGAAATGCTGGCGCAGGGCTGGGGCGAGGATGTGGTGATCAAGCAGAACGGCCGCTGGCTGATCCAAAGCCGCAATGTCGCGCCCGGTTGATCCGGGCTGAGGGCTTATTCGCGGCCATAGAAACGCGAGATGTCGAACCAGACATCTCGCGTTTCGTGTGTCTGCGGGTTGCGCGCGGCGGTGACGTGGAAGGTGCGCCCGTTCAGCAGATGCAATTCCTGCCGCACCGCCACCAGCCCCAGCAGGGCCAGCACTTCGCCTTCCTGCGCGCGGGAATGGACGACATAGGCATCGTCCGGCCCCGTTCCCCCGGCGCTTGCCAGAATGGTGGGCGCATCAGGCGGCAGCAGGCAACCCGCCAGCGAAAGGGGCATGATCCCCGCCGCCAGCGCCAGCGCCAGCCGCCGCCGCCGATTCATTGCGGCCGGCCGATCAGGACAGCGTGGCCTTGACGATCTTGCCGGGGCTGCGCGGCGGTTCGCCCTTGGGCAGCGCGTCGACATATTCCATGCCGCTGATGACTTCGCCCCACACGGTATATTGCTTGTCGAGGAAGCGCGCATCGTCAAAGCAGATGAAGAACTGCGAATTGGCGCTGTGCGGCGCGCTGGTGCGGGCCATCGAACACACGCCGCGCACATGGGGCACATCGTTGAATTCGGCCTGAAGGTCGGGCTTGTCGCTGCCGCCCATGCCGGTGCCGGTGGGATCACCGCCCTGCGCCATGAAGCCGGGGATCACGCGGTGGAACATCACGCCATCATAAAAGCCTTCGGAAACCAGTTCCGAAATCCGCGCGACATGGCCGGGGGCCACATCGGGGCGCAGCTTGATGACGACATCGCCGCCCTCTCCGTTGCCGGTATCCAGGGTGAAGGTCAGATGTTCGGCGGCCATGCAAATGTCTCCTAGATGAAATGTGGTGCCGGGATATAGGGCAAATGCGGGCAAAGTCACGCCATCAGCGCGGCTGATGCTTGCTTTTACAGGCAGCACGATTAGGCCCACCTTCCATGGCCCAGACCGATTTGCACGACCCGGCAGAAAACGACGTCGAGAACGTTGCTGCCGAACCGCGCGTGGAGGAGCTGGACGAGGACAATCTGCTGAAACCCAGCTTCGTCAACGCCGTGCGCGCGGCGCTGGCCGATGGCGATGTGGCGCGCGTCTACGATCTGGTGGAGCCGCTCCACCCCGCTGACGTTGCCGACCTGTTCGAACTGCTGCAACCGGCCGAGCGTGCCGGCCTTGCCGCCGCCATCACCGATCTGATGAGCGGCGAAGTGATCGCCGAGCTCAACGACTATGTCCGCGAGGACATGATCGAGGCGCTGCCGGCTTCGGCGGTTGCCGAAATTGCCGAGCAGCTCGACACCGATGACGCGGTGCAACTGCTCGAAGATCTCGACGCCGAGGACCAGCAGGCGATTCTGGCCGAGATGGAGCCGGAAGACCGCGCGGTCATCGAAAGCGCGCTGTCCTATCCCGAGGAATCCGCCGGCCGCCTGATGCAGCGCGAGCTGGTGGCGGTGCCCGATACGATGACGGTGGGCGACCTGATCGACTATCTGCGCGAGCATGACGATCTGACCACCGAGTTCTGGGAAGTGTTCGTGGTCGATCACCGGCATCACCCGGTCGGCACCTGCCAGCTTTCGTGGATATTGCGCACGCCGCGCCACATTGCGCTCGCTGATGTGATGAAGCGCGACCAGACGCTGATCCCCACCGACATGGATCAGGAAGAAGTCGCGCTGCGCTTCCAGAAATACGGCCTGATTTCGGCGGCCGTGGTGGACGAAAGCGGGCGGCTGGTCGGCCAGCTGACGGTGGACGATATCGTCCACATCATTCAGGAAGAAGCGGGCGAGGACGCGCTTCTGCTGTCAGGCGCAGGCGATGGCGACATTAACGAGCCGATCCGCGACGCCTATTCCGCGCGCGTGCGCTGGCTGCTCGCCAATCTGCTGACCGCGTCTGTCGCTTCTACGGTCATCTATCAGTTCGAAGATACGATTGCCGCCATGGTCGCGTTGGCGGTGCTGATGCCGATTGTGGCGGGAATTGGCGGCAATGCGGGCACGCAGACGCTGGCGGTAACGGTGCGCGCGCTGGCCACCAACCAGTTGACCAGTTCCAACACCTGGCGCGCGGTGCGCCGTGAAATGTCGATTGCCCTGCTCAACGGCACCACCGTGGCGCTTGTCATCGGCACGGCGGTGAGCCTGATTTTCGGCAACCCCATGCTGGGGCTGGTGATTGCGATGGCCATGATGGGCAATATCGTGATCGCCGGTTTCGCCGGGGTGTTCGTGCCGCTCACGCTCGACAAGCTGCGGGTCGATCCCGCCATCGCCTCCTCCATCTTCGTCACCATGACGACCGATTCCATGGGCTTCCTGGTGTTCCTGGGGCTGGCGGTAATGAGCGGGCTCGTGGGGTAGGCTGAGGAAAAGGTCTTTGCTGGCAAGGTTGCCATACCTATCTTCTCGCCCATGCCGCTCCACCTCACCAAGATCGCGTTTCGCTGCTCGTCGCTGGCCGAGCTGGAGGAATGGTTTGACGGCGCCACGCCCGACAAGCGGCTGCGCACGCGCTATCTGCCCAAGCGCCATGCGGAGATCATCGGCGGCTCGCTTTACTGGATTCACGAACACGCGATCATCGCCCGCGCCGCCATTACCGGGTTTGCACAGCGGCCCGACGGGCATTGGGACATCGTGCTCGAAAACCGCCTTACCCGTGTCCACCCGCGCCCCAAACGCGCGCATCAGGGCTGGCGCTATCTGGAAGATGCCGACGCGCCCGCCGACCTGCTGGAGGGCGAAGTGGTGGGCGATGCCATGCCGGGGCGGCTGGTGAGCGAACTGGCAAAGCTGGGGCTGGTCTAGCCCCTCACCCTCACACCATCGCTTCCATGCTGGCCAGCTTGATCAGCGCCTGTTTGTAGCTTTCCGGCTCCGCGCTGCCTTGCAGGATGTATTTGCCGTTGACCACGAAGGTGGGGACCGAACGGATATTGTTCTGCGCCGCCAGCTCCTGATCGCGGCGGATTGCCTGCGACAGGCCGGGATCGTCGAGCGCTTTTTCCGCCCCCGCCCGGTCAAGCCCTTGCGCTTCCACCAGATCGAGCAGCACCGCCCGGTCCGAAATATTGCGCCGCTGCTGGAAATGCGCGGCGAACAGCGCCTGTTTCAGCGCGCCCTGTGCCTGTGCGCCGGAGGTTTCCAGCACCCAGCGCAGCAGCTTGTGCGCGCCGTGCGTGTTCCACACATGGCGCGGCGGAGCCTCGCCCACTCCTGTCCAGGCGATGGGAAAGCCCGCCGCCTCTGCCGCCGCCTCGACATTGCGCTGCATTTCAGCGACTTCCTCGGCACTCTTGCCATAGGCCCGCGCCAGCAATTCGGCCTGGTCGCGGCCTTCGGGCGGCATATCGGGGTTGAGCTCAAACGGCAGGGACACGACATCGACATCCACCTGTCCCGCCAGATCGGCCACCGCCTGCTTGAACTGCGCATGGCCGATCGCACACCACGGGCACACCACGTCCGACCAGATATCCACCTGCAACACATCGCTCATCGGGCTCTCTCCAACCACCAGCCAAGCATGGCATTGGCAATAGCGTGGGCGGGTGGCGGAATGAAGGCGGCCCCGTCTGCCCGCCTCTCCATCGCTTCGGCCACTTCGGCGCGGGTGAACCAGCGCGCATCGGCGATCTCGGTATAATCCACCGTCAGATCGCGCCCTTCGGCCAGCGCGTGGCAGCCAATCATCAGCTGGCTGGGAAAGGGCCAGGGCTGGCTGCCGATATAGCGCACCGAATGGACGCGCACGCCCGCTTCCTCCCACACTTCGCGCGCCACCGCCTGCTCGATCGTCTCGCCCGGTTCGATAAAGCCTGCCAGCGCGGAATAGCTGCGCGGCGGAAACTGCGTGCCGCGCCCCAGCAGCAGATCGCCGTCATGCTCCACCAGCATGATCGCCACGGGATCGGTGCGCGGGAAATGCTGCGCGGTGCAAGCAGGGCAATCGCGCTGCCAGCCACCCTTGGCGATATGGGTGGGCGCGCCGCAGCGGGCGCAAAAGCGGTGCCGCGCGTGCCAGTCCACCAGGCTGCGCGCCGTGGCATACAGCGCCATGTCCTGCAGCCCCAGCAGGGCAATGGCGGCCCAGTTGGGCTTTTGCAGATAGGCCGGGCGGTCGTCCCCCTCTGCCGGAACTACCGCAAATACCGGCAGTTCGCCATCCATGCCCAGAAACACCGTTTCGGCATCGGGCGGCAGATCAGCGGCCGCGCCGTAACTCAATCCGTTGGCCGCATCGAGCACCGGCGACAGCGCATCCATCAGCAGCAGCCGCGCATCGGCCCTTGCGCGCAAGGCCGCCAGCAAGGCCGGATCGGTGCGGCTGTGATCGGCCCGGTCCAGCCCGTGGCCGGGATAGCTGATTGTCATCGGCGCTCCGTTCAGCTGCGGCGGGATGCCAGCGCGGCGGCATCAGCGGCCACCACCAGCGGGAAGTCGTTCTGCACGCTGTATTCCATGCTGGGCATATATTGCGTCATCAGCGTGTGGCGCAGGCCGCTGTTCATGTCGACGAGGCCACAGGTGCCCGCCGCGCCAAACCAGCCGAACAGGCCCGCTGCATCGCCCCGGCCCACCAGGCCGCCCGCGCCGTAACCGAAATCGCGACCGCCGCTGGAAAAGCCGCCATCGGGGGCGAGCGTATCGGGCATCAGGTCGCTGGTTGCCTGCTCCACGCTGGAACGGTCGAGCACCGTCACCCCGTCCACCGTGCCGCGCCCGGCAATCATCGCCAGGAAACGGTCGTAATCGCGCGCGCTCGACACCAGCCCCGCCCCGCCAAAGGGGAATGGTGGCGGCCCCAGATAGACGCTGCTGTCGGGCAGATCGATCGGCACCAGCATCCCGTTCAGCAGGAAATAATTCGCGGTGAAGCGGTGCGCCTGCGTCAACGGCACCTGGAAGAAAGTGGAATTCATGCCCAAGGGATCGAAGAAGCGTTCCTTCAGGAAGCGGTCGAAGCTCTTGCCCGTCACCACCTCGATCACACGGCCCAGGAGGTCCAGTCCCACCGAATAGACCCAGCGCGTGCCCGGCTGCGCGACCAGCGGCATTTCGGCCAGCCTGTCGGCAAACAGTGCCAGATTGCCCACCGGCGTGCCGCGAAAGGCGGGCACATTCTCCATCCGCGTGACCAGCCCCGGCACGAGGCCCGCGGCGGTATAGGCATCGGACAGCGGCCCCTGCTGCACGATCGAATAGCCAAGCCCGGCGGTATGCGTCAGGCAATGGCGCACGGTGAGGGGGCGCGTCGCAGGCTCCAGATTGTCGGGCGTGATCGGCCCGTCATACACCTTCTGCACCTGCATCCGGGCAAAGGCGGGCAATATGTCGGCAATCGGCTGGTCGAGCTCCAGCCAGCCTTCCTCGATACAGGCAAAGGTCGCCATGCCGGTGATCGGCTTGGTCATCGAATAAATGCGGTAGAGGCTGTCCGCATCGGCCGCGATGCCGCTGGCGAAGCTGGTATTGCCCATCGCAATCACCTCGGGATCGCCCGGCCCCATACCCAGCGCGACGACCATGTTCGCCACCCGGCCATCGCCCACATAGCTGCGAACCATGTTCGCCACGCCCGGCCAGCGGCGCGCCGCTTCGCCGCCTGCGCCTTGCGCAAAAGCCAGTTGCGGAAGGGATAGGCCGGACAAGGCCCCCAGCGCCGCAAGACTGCCTGCGCCCACAAACTGCCGCCGCGACAGGGCGGTGCCCAATACCCGATTGGCTTCCACGCGAATTCTCCAGATCTGACCCTTTGGCTGCGGACACTAGCAGCGCGTGCACACCCTTCAAGCGGGCGTTTGCGCCGCGGCTGAAAGACCCTTGCGATGGCCCGGTGTCTTACCTAAATAAAACAGATGTTGAACGCGCTTGCCTTCCTGATCGGCCTGTTATCGCTGATCATCGTCATCCCCTCGCAGATCCCGCTGCTGGGCTGGGGGAACTGGCTGGCGCTGCCGCTGGTGGTGACGGGCATTGTGGTTGGCGCACTGTCGAGCAAGGATGCGGGGCGCAATTTCTGCCTGGTGATCTTTGTCGTGGCGGTGATCCGCCTGATGCTGGGCGGCGGGATTATATGAAACGGCACGCGCCGCAGGCTTGATGCAGTTTCACACCAAGACCACCAAGCGACTAAGATATCTTCGAGAACGTATCGATCCTTAGTGCCTTTGTGTCCTTAGGCCGTGTTGACAAAAGACTTCAACCATAGGCGTGTGGCGGCGAGGTTGAGGAAGCTTTCGAAGGATAGGGCAGT
>NZ_JBANRO010000014.1:0-65232 GCF_037154115.1 Alteraurantiacibacter palmitatis
AACCCCTGAATCAATGACTTGAGCTAGCGTCAAGCTAACCCGCTGATACCACTCAACTTAGTTTCGGATCAGGCTCTAAGAACCTTCCTCACCGCATCTATGCGTTTGATGAGCGAGGTTGGGATTTTACGATACCTTGCCAGATTGAGGGCCATGGTAAGGCGTGGCCGAATGTCGAGGCTACCGAACTTTATGAAGCACTCCTCCATTTCCATTGGTTCGATTTGACAAAGCAGCCCAAGGATTGCCATCTCAAGCCGCGCCCATTAAAGACAGACCTCGCCAATGCAGGCCTTGATCGCTATTTCACCGGGCACAATAATCTGGTGATCTGACATGAGCGAACCCGACCAAGAACAATTGGACCAAGTGCTCCGCCGTATGCTGAGC
Source organism: Alteraurantiacibacter palmitatis (assembly GCF_037154115.1). NCBI lineage: Bacteria > Pseudomonadati > Pseudomonadota > Alphaproteobacteria > Sphingomonadales > Erythrobacteraceae > Alteraurantiacibacter > Alteraurantiacibacter palmitatis. The sequence goes on from NZ_JBANRO010000014.1 coordinate 391, forward strand.
ACACCGCCCAAACCGCATGAGTCCGAGAAGGAGTCAAGCGCACCTCGGCGGCGAGGTCGTCCCGTTGGGGGTGGAGGGCGCAACTCGCGATCGAAGGGCTAGCGATATCGTTTTCGCAACTCGCCTACCCTGCGTGGCGGCTTCCAGTTGTCAGGCAGCAAGTCGATCAATCCGCCGATAGGTCAAGCGTTTGCCGACAATCCCGCGCAGAGCAAGATCAGTGCGTTCTGCATCCTCAATCCCCAGGGCCGAACGGTTCGAGTAACGAAAGTCAAACTCGGCCACATAGCGGTGCAGATGCTGCTGACCGCAGTGCTGATAGATGCCGCGCATCCCGCGCTTGAAAATGCCGAAATAGCCCTCAACCGTGTTGGTGGTCACATCGCCGCGCGCATATTCCTTCATGCGGTGATTGACCGTCTCATGGGCTGCGAACGCCCTTCCCGGTGCAATGTATGGCTTGGCTTCGTCAGTCACGAGGCGGCTCTGGCGGTCAATGTGGGTGAACAGCAGCGCGGCAACATGGCGCGGGCCAAAACTCTCGGTGAATACCACGCTGGTCGAGCGGCCAGTCGCTCGATCCACCAGAGAAATGATGCGATTCATGTGCTGGATTGGGGTGCGCGACTTTGGCTTGCTCTTGTCGCGCCCGTAATATGTTTCATCGACCTCAACCGTCACACCTGGCCCGCCCATCGGGCCGGGATCGTTGGGCTTCATGGCCTCGCGAATGCGGTGGCACATGAACCAGGCAGTCTTGTAGGTCACGCCCAGCATTCGCTCGATTTGTTTGGCGCTCATTCCCTTCTTGGACGCGCTCATGAGGTAAGTGGCCAGAAGCCATTTGTTGAGCGGCACCTTGGAGCGTTCAAACACGGTGCCAACGGTGACGGTGAAGTTCTTCCCGCAGGCGTTACATTGGATCAGGCCAGGGCGTTGCGATTTGCCTTGCAGGCGATGCACGCGCTCGGTTTCACGGCAATGCGGGCAAACTGGACCGCGCGGCCAGTTCAGCGACTCTAGGTGTTCGCGGGCCTTTTCGGCATCGGTGAAGATGGGATCAGTGAGTTTCATGAGGGGAGAGCTACATCTAGCGCGCCACTATGTCAAGTATATAATGTCCAGAACTCTTGTCACCTGCCCTGTGGAGGACCCTTTCCTACAAGCCAGCCGCGTGCCTAGCTCCGGCTTTCCCTTCCCCAGCACAGGTGATCGCCGATGTTTCCCTTTTTGTCCTTCGCCCCCCGCCGCCGCGTGTCCGGAGCGGGTGTGGCCCTCATCAAGCAGTTCGAAGGCTGCGCGCGGCGCCGCGCTGACGGCCTGTTTGCCGCCTATCCCGATCCCGGCACCGGCAAGGAACCGTGGACAATTGGCTGGGGCGCGACCGGGCCCGATATTGGCCCCGATACGGTGTGGACGCAGACGCAATGCGACGCGCGCCTCGAAGCCGACATCGCCCGGCACGCCGCCGAGGTTTCCAAGGCGATCGGCAAAGCGCCTACCAGCCAGCACCAGTTCGATGCGCTGGTCAGCTTCCATTACAATACCGGGGCGATTGCCCGCGCCACGCTCACCCGGCTGCACGTGGCGGGTCAGCACAAGGCCGCAGAGGAGCAGTTTGCCCGCTGGGTTTATGCCGGGGGACGCATTCTGAAAGGTCTGGTCCGCCGCCGCATGGCCGAAGCCGCATTGTATCGCGGGGAATAGCTTTCCGCGCGGGCGCTAGTAATCGCGGCTGTATTCGGCCGCAACACTGCCCCGGCCCAGCGTATTGATTGCGGCGAGCAGGGAAATCCAGCGCGTGATCCGGTATTCCAGCTCGGTCGCGTTATAGCCCTGCCCGTCGGTGATCAGTTCGACATAGAGGCGGCGCGTGATGTTCTTGCCCAGCGCGACAGCCGTGCCCCGGTTCAATGCCGCATCGGCAGAGACAATGCGCAGACGGTCGAGCCCGATCGCGGTGCGCAGGCGGTTGATCGGATCCAGCCCCTCGCCGCCGCGCAGCGCTGCCAGCGCCGCCCCCAGTTGCAGCGCATCGGTGGCCGACAGATTGGTGATCGATCCGCCAAACAGCAGCCGGGCCATCAATTCTTCTTCCGGCAGGGAGGGGACCGAGGAAAAGGCGATTTCGGGGCGGCTGGCATTTCCGCGCACGGTCACATCCACGCTGATCCCGTCCACTTCGGATTCGGCCAGAATGTCCAGCCGCGGATTGGGTGCCTCGCTCTCGTCAAAATCAATGCGTCCACGGGTGATTTCAAAACGCACCCCGGCAAAGGTATAATAGCCCTGCCGCGGCACGATCCGCACCTCGCCGCCAATGCGCGGATCGGCAATGGTGCCGCGCAGGCGGATTTCGCCGCCCCATTCGCTGTCCAGCCCCATCCCGTCGACTTCCAGCCCGCGCACCGCGCGCGCATCCACCAGATAGCGCCACGGCCGTGCCGCGCGCCGGGCCGGTGCGATATCGGGCGGCAGATTGATGTCGGTGATGGCGATATCGGGCAACTGCACCGTTTCCGCCGCTGCGCCCAGTCGCCAGAATGCCTCGCGCACGTCCAGCCGCCCGGCAATCGTGCCGTTCACCCCGTCCGAAACGAAGCGCATCGGCCCGGTTACCGTGGCGCGCATTCCCGGCAATTGCAGCAAGCGCGCGTTGCGCGCGGCAAGGCGCACATCCAGCTGCGGGCCGCGGTCGCGCGTCATGTTTGAAAAGTCCACAAAGCCGCTGCCCACGACGCTGCCGCCGCCCGGCGACGTCCCGCTGAAGCGGGTGAGGCGCAGGCGTGACCCGTCAAACCGGCCCCGCACTGCCACATTGGAAATGTCGGTGCCGGTGGCTGCGCCCTGCACCTGCAGACCATCGCCCGAAACCGATCCGCGGACTTGCGGATTGCCCAGCGTCCCGCGCACTTCAGCAGCCACGTGCACCCGGCCCGCCACGTCGAGCACCTCGATCGCGGCCAACCGCCACAAGGCTTCGGCCGGGCCTTGATAACGCAGCTGCGCCAGCAGGTCGCCTGCATAAAGCCGCGCGGCAAGGCCACGATCCCCGCCGGCCCCTGCCAGCGGCAGATCGGCAATCCGCGCGTCGAGCCGGCCGCTGGCGCTGCTGCCATCGCGGATCACCGCGCGGGCCTGCAACAGGCTGGGGGAAAGATCACCCACCAACGCCAGATCGAGCGGACGCGAGGTGAGCAACAGGCCCGACCGGCTGAGATTGCGCACCAGCAGCCGCGCATCGCCCACCGGCACGCCGCTCGCATCCGCCGCAATATTGACGACGCCCGACACGGAACCGCCCAATCCCAGATCGCCCAGAACGACATCCGCCACCGCAAGCGGCATCCGGGAAAGAGCGAGGCGTCCTTGCAGCGGCTCCTCCCCGCCAAAGCGGCCATTGGCGATCACAAAGCCCCGGCCGTAGGAAATCTGCGCCTGCTGCAATTCCCAGCCGCCATCCCCGGTTCGGGACACGACCGCGCGGCGCGGCATGGCAATGGCGCGGCCTGCGTGCGATCCGCGCAGTGCCAAGCTGATCTCGTCGCCCGTGGCCGTGCCGTTTAGCTGCATTTCGAAGCGGCTGCCGCGCTGCCCCGCAATCGCCGCGTCAAAGGCGCCCACGCCGTCACGCAGCGCCGCATTGCCCGCCAGCCTGCCCACAAACAGCTGGCCGTAACTCACGCCAACTGCAGCTATCTCGCCTTCGACGGTCACGCCTTCACTGGCCCCCGCAGCGGGCACGAAGCCCCGCAGTGCAATGTCTCCTTCGGCAATCTGCAAGGCCGCTTCACCGCCAAAGCGGGCGTTGCGCGCGGTGGCGTCAATCACGAAGCCCTGCCCTTCAGGCCTTGCGGCCAGACCGATGCGCCCCACCACCCCGCCGCCCGACAGAACCAGCCCGCCATCCACGCCGCCTTCCACCAACTGCAACTGGCCGGCCAGCCGCGTTTCCGCCACGTCCAGCCGGTTGACCGTGATGCGCACCGGCTGCGCTTCTGCGGCCAACAGGAACAGATCGCCGTCGAACAGCCCCAGCAGCGATTGCCCGCGCGTCAATACGGCAAAGCCATCGCCCTGCGGCGCCAGCGAGACCCGCACATCGCGCAGCCCGGCAGCGGGCAGCGGATCGGCCAGCACCAATTCGGCACGCGGGCCATCGGCGGCCAGCGTCGCCTCCACCGTGAAGGGGCCATAATCGCTATGGCGGCCTGTACCGACCAGACTGGTCGTCTCGCCTTCCACCCGTCCATCCAGCACCGCCTCCAGCTTGGTGGCGGCGATGCGCATGGTCGCAAAGGACAAGGGCTGCCCCTCGCCCAGCGTCAGCCCGCCGGCAAAGCGGATATCCTGTCCGGCCAGCGTTTCCAGCGTGGCGTTTGTCGCCTCCGCCACGCGCCCGTCCAGTTGCGCCGCCAAGGACCACGGACGGCTGCCGCCGATCGCAAAATCGATCCGCGCATTGCTGTCCACTCTGCCAATATCGGCAAAATCGAGGCCCGTCGCGCGCATCGGCCCGGTAACCCGCACCGCGCCCGATTGCAGGTCGGCCACCAGCGCCAATTGCCCGGTCAGGCCGGGAAAAGCGATATCCAGCCGCTCGCCCGTCAGGCGGTTGCCGGCCAGCACCAGCGCGCCGCGCACACGCCCGTTCACCAACCGCGGATCGAACAATTCCGCCCCGCTGACCACCCGGCCGATCTTGGCCTCAAGCGGCACCAGCCAGCTATCGCCATTGCGCGACAGGCGGCCTTGCTGCACCACATCGGACACCACGATCTCGCCCGCGACGATGCGCCGCACGGTCAGCCGGTGATCGGCCGCCGCCGTGGCAAAGGGGCCATCCAGCCGCGCGTTCAGCACCGCGCCTTCCAGCGCCACCGCCTCGCCAAACAGCGTGGGATCGAGCAGGCGGGCATCCACCTGCAGCCCGCGAAAGCGGTTATCGGCCAGATCGATCGCACCGCCGCCATCCACATCCAGCGCCGCACCGCGCAGGGCAAAACTGCCCTCGGCCACGCTCGCCTCCAGCGTTCCGGCGGCGGTAAACGCCACTTCAGGCCCCAACGCGCGGGCGGTCAGCCCTTCCACCAGATCGCCCGGCATCGCGCGCCCGACCACGCGGTACTGCCCCGCCTCGTTGAACAACGAGAGGTCGAGCAGGTCTTCCCCGCCAAGCCGGGCCTGCAAGGTGCCGTCCCAGCGCGTCCAGCCTCCCTCGCCGCGCAGCCGCACATCCAACGCCTCGTCTGCGCCTGCCATCGTAGCCAGAAAGCCACCTTGCGGCGCTGCCCAGTCGAGTTCGAGGTCAAAAATATCGCCATCTGGCTCGGCATGGGCCAGCAGGCGCAGCACATCGCCGCCGCCCAGTTCGCCGCCTGCATCCACGAACACCCGGCCCCGGCGCACATCGGCGCGCGCACGCAATTGCACCACGCGCTCCTGCCCCAGAACGGCTTCGGCCACGCGCAGGTCTTCCACTACCAGCCGATCCACCCGGATGTCGAAATCGGGCAGGATCGGCGCGTCGGGATCGCCGGGCAGCAGATGGGGCACCGCGTTCAATCGCCCGTCGATCACGATGAGGTGGCGGATATCCAGCCCGGTAAAGAACCACTTCCACGGCCGCCAGTTGAGATCGACTTCGGGCACTTCCAGAAACAGCACGCCATCGGCATCGCGGAACTTCACATCGGTGAAGCTGGCGCTCCACAGCACCGATCCCCGGATCTCGCCTGCTTCGATCGACAGGCCCGATGCGGGGGCATAGGCGGAAATCTGGTTCAGCAGGAACTGGCGCCCCGGCGGGGTGTGCAGGAAGGCAACCGCCGCCAGCAGCAAGGCCGCCAGCACAGCCAGCACACGCCCTGTCCAGACCAGCACCCGTCCACCCGGCAGGCGGCGCCGCGCAGGCATCGGAGCGGCGGGAAGGGCCTGTGCCTCTGCCATCAGAACGCCTGCCCCAGCGCGACATAAACCGCGACCGGTGCATCGCCCGGCTGGCGGTTCAGCGGCACGCCCACATCCACGCGGATCGGCCCAAAGCCGGTCTGGTATCGCACGCCCAGCCCGGCGCCCAGGCGGATATCACTGAAATCGGGCACTGAATCGCGGTTGACCACGCCCGCATCGACGAAGGGCACGACCGCAATCGCCCCGCCGAACAGGCCGGTGGCAATGCGCGCCTCGGCCGACAGTTCGAGCACCGAGCGCCCGCCATTGGGTTCGCCCACCACATCAACCGGTCCAATCGCCTGATAGCCATAACCGCGCACCGAACCGCCTCCACCCGCGTAGAAGCGGCGCGATGGCGCAATGGCGGCAAGATCCGCCCCCACAATCGTCCCTGCCCGCGCGCGCGCCGCCAGCACCACGCGGTCGCTGGCCGGGTGATACAAGCTCATATCCACCTGCACCTTGGCGTAGGTGGAATTCGTGCTGTCCGTGCGCGACAATTCGGGGCTGATCGCGCCGCGCAGGCGGAAGCCCTGCGTGGGATCAAGCAGATCATTGCTCGAATCGAGCTGTGCCCAGACCGGTAAGGCGGCAATCAGGAAGGTTTCGCGCGGCAGGATCACGCTGCGCGGCTTGCGGTCGGTTTCGCGGCTCGCCACCAGTTCCAGCCCGCCGCCATAGGACAGCGGCTTCTGGAACAACAGCGTGCTCACCCGTTCATAGGTGGTCACAACCGAAATCCTGCGCGCCGCGAAGGCGACATTATCGACATTGGAAACAAAGGCATCCGCGGTCAGGATGCGGTCGCGCCCGGCGAAATTATTCTTGCGGAAAGTCACGCCGCCCAGCTGTTCCTGCGTGCCCGCAATCGCGCGCACGCGCAGCAGGCCTTCGGGCGGGAACAGGTTGCGGTGCTCCCAGCTTCCCGCCAGCCGGAACCCTTCTTCGGTGCCGTAGCCGATTGATCCCGCCAGCGTACGCAAGGGGGCAGGCGTCATCGCCACGGCCAGATCGACTGTGCCCGGCTGGTCGCCCTGCGGGGCACGCACTTGCACCGGTGTCACATCCAGCGTGCCGACCAGACCGGTCGCCAGGATTGCCCGGCGCAGGTCAATTTCCTCGCTGCGCTTGTAGAGGTCGCCCTCCTCGAACCGGGCAATATTGGCAAGGTGGCGGGCCGAAAGGAAATCCTCGCGGTTGCTCGTCAGCCGTCCAAAGACATAGCGACCACCCGGCTCCACCGGCATCCGCACATCGCCTTCGCCCCGCGCGTGATCGACCAGCAGTTCCGGCTCGGCCAGCATGGCAAAGGGATAGCCGCTTTCGCCCAGCGCCTCGTCCAGCGCCACGCGCGCATCCTCTATCGCGTCGAGCGAGATCGGATCGCCGGGGAACACGGCGAAACTTTCACGCAAGGCCGGGTAATCGCCGCCGGCCGCCTCCAGATTGCCCAGATCGACCGCGCCCACCGGGAACCGGCGACCGGGGATGATATCAAGCCGGGCATAGGCGCCTTCGGCACGTTCAGCGGAATCTTCGGGCACATCGACCGAACGGATCACCTGCGCATCGAAATAGCCATAGGTGCGCAGCAGGCGTTGCAGCAAGTCCTCGTCCGCGCGCGCCTGCGCGGCCAGCCGCGCCCGGCTGCCGCCATCGTCCAGATCGACCACGCTGGACAGCGCGCGGAAGCGCTCCAGTATTTCCTCGCGTTCGGGGAATTGCGCCAGATCGGCAGGGAAGGAGAGCACCAGCTCGCCCGAAATCCGCTCTTCGCTGGCACCGGGAAGCGGCGGGATAACCTCGTCGAAAGCGACAAATTCCACCGGCTCGGCATCGGGTTCGAGCGGCGCGATATCCGCGATCGCCAGATCGTCGGGCGGCTCCAGCGTCAGAAGCGGCATCGGATCCAACGGGGAATCGGCGTCGAGTGCCTCGGCTTCCTCATCAGCCGGAGGCGGGCCGGCGCCATCCATCGCCCAGCCTTCCGGATCGTCCACCGCCGATTGCGGAATGAGGTCGTCGAGCGTGGGAAGGTTCTGCGCGGCAAGCGGCAAGGCGGGCAGGCTCAGCGCGATTGCCAGCCCCACCGCTGCCGCACTTGCGCGCGTCAACCAGACATCACGGGCAGTAATGGCGGCAGGATCAGACGAAACGGTACTGCCTGTGTTCGCCGGGGGCGCCATCTTTTGATCCCCCTTCCACTTCCTGATCCAGCCGTGCAGCGCCGTTTGCCACAGCAGCGATGCGGGCGGACTGTTCACCTTCGGGCATACGACTCCACCCGTCGGGGCCAAGCTGTTCGAGCGGGCGGTAGCGCACCTTGTACTGCATCCGGGGCGATCCATCGACCCAATATCCCAGATAGACATAGGGCAAGCCCGCTTCGCTAGCGCGGCGGATATGGTCGAGGATGACGAAATTGCCAAGCCCGCTACGCCCTTCACACTCCGGATCGTAAAAGCTGTAGATCATCGACAGCCCATCCCCCTGCCGGTCGGTCAGGCAGGCGGCGACAAGCCGGCCCGGTCCGCCATCGGGATCGGGCTCCCTGTATTCGATCACAAAGCTTGAGACCGAAGTATGTTCCACCATGTCGGCATAATCCACCTCGTCCATGGCGGCCATCCCGCCGCCGGGATGCCGGGCAGAAAGATATTTCTGGAGCAGCGCGAACTGTTCGCTGGTGGCCCAGGGGCGGCATTCGGAAACGACCAGATCGCCGTTGCGCTTCAGATTGCGGCGCTGCGTGCCCGAAGGGCGGAATTCGCCCGCCACCACGCGCACTGACACGCAGGCGCGGCAATCCACGCAGCTGGGGCGATAGGCCACCGTCTGGCTGCGACGGAAACCGATGCGCGACAGGGCATCGTGCAATTGTTCCGAATGCGGGCCTTTCAGCTCGGTGAAAACCTTCCGCTCCGTCTTGCCGGGCAGATAGGGGCATGGCGCCGGGCTGGTTACGAAAAACCGGGGGAATCGGACGGGCGCTGTCACCTGTGGGCTGATCCTGTGGCCTTGAATGGGTTGATCCGTCTTGCGGCAGACCCCGGTTATGCCTGCCGGATTCGTGCCGCGAAACAATCTTAACCATAAATCGGGGCAAGGTCAGGGTTAATTTGCACAAGGTCAGGGTTAACGCAGCTGCGCCCGCCCCGAAACGGATCAGTTCAGTTCCACCTGGCTAACGGAATAGCCCTGCGCGCGCAGATCGGAAATCAGCGCTTCGAGCTGCTCGCGGTCGCGGGCCTCGCATTCGATATCGGTAATCAGCCCCTTGGCCGGCAGATTGGTGAAGATGCGCTGGTGGTAGATTTCGAGGATGTTCACATTGTGCCGGTTGAACAGGTGCATCACCTTGAACAACGCGCCCGGCCGGTCCTGCAGCGTGATCTGCAGCCGCGCCAGCCGGCCCGACCGCGCCAGATCGCGCAGCAGCACATTGGCGAGCAGGCGCGTGTCGATATTCCCGCCGCACAGCACCAGACCCACCTTCTTCCCGCGAAAGCGCGTCTTGTGTGCCAGCACCGCCGCCAGCCCCGCCGCGCCCGCGCCTTCCACCACGGTCTTTTCGATCTGGAGCAGCAGCGACACCGCTTCTTCCAGATGCGGTTCTTCGACCAGCACGATATCGTCCACCACATCGCGGATGATCTGGCGGGTGAAATGCCCCGGCTCCTTCACCGCGATCCCTTCGGCCAGCGTGTCGCCGCCACAGGGCAGATCCTGCCCCTTGATATGGCTGAACATGGACGGGAAAAGCGCGGCCTGAACACCCACCACTTCGACGCCACTGCCAAGGCTGCGCGCCACCGTGCCCATGCCCGAAATCAGCCCGCCACCGCCAATCGGCACGACAATGGTATCAAGGTCGGGCGCATCCGCGAACATTTCCAGCGCGACCGTGCCCTGCCCGGCCGCCACCAGCGGATCGTCGAACGGGTGGATGAAGGTGAGGCCCAATTGCCGCTCCATCGCGCGGGCATAGGCATAGGCTTCGTCAAAGGTTTCGCCTTCCAGCACCACCTTGCCGCCCACGCTTTCGGTCTGCATCACCTTCACCGTCGGCGTGGTGCGCGGCATCACGATGGTCACCGGAACGCCCAGACGGGTGCCGTGATAGGATAGCCCTTGCGAATGGTTGCCCGCGCTCGCCGCGATCACGCCCTTGGCGCGCTGCTCTGCCGGAAGGTGCAACAGCGCATTCAATGCCCCGCGCTCCTTATAGGCGGCGGTGAATTGCTGGTTCTCGAACTTCAGCCAGATGTCCGCGCCGGTGATGGCCGACAGGGTCTTGCTGTGCATGGTCGGCGTGCGCACCACGGCATCGCCAATCGCATCCGCCGCGGCGCGGATATCAGCGATGTCGAGGCGGGCCTTCGCCGCAGTCGGGATTGTTGGCATCGTGCTCATGGCTCGCGGCCTATCGCAGAATTGCGCGCAAGCCAAACCCCATGATTGCTTTACCGCGCCCATGCGGGCAGTCAGGCGGCGATGACAGATTCCCTTTCGATTGCCTTTCTGGGCCTTGGCACCATGGGCGCGCCAATGGCCTGCCACCTTTCCCGCGCGGGCCACCGCGTCACCGGCTGGAACCGCAGCGATGCGCGCGGCGCGGCGTTTCTGCAACGCGCGCGCACGGCGGGCCTTGCCGTGGACCTGGCGCGCAGCGCGGCCGCAGCCGTTTCAGATGCAGACGCGGTGCTCACCTGCCTTGGCAAGGATGATGACCTGGCCGATGTGGTGCTGGGCGAAGATGGCGTTCTGGCGCAGATGAAGCCGGGCGCCTTGTTCGTGGATCACACCACGGTCAGCCCCGCGCTTGCCCGCCGGATCGCGGCCGAGGCGGAGGCGCGCGGCCTGCTCGCTCTCGATGCGCCCGTATCGGGCGGACAGGCCGGCGCAGAAAACGGGGCGCTTTCGATCATGTGCGGCGGCAGCGAAGCAGCAATGCAGGCGGCGCAGGGCGTTCTGGCCGCCTATGCCAAGGCGATCGTGCATATTGGCCCGGCGGGCGCGGGTCAGGGGGCCAAGGCGGTCAACCAGGTGTGCATTGCCGGCGTGCTGGCAGGCCTGTCCGAAGCGCTGCGGCTGGCGCAGGCGAGCGGGCTGGACACGGCCAAGGTGTTCGACGCCATCAGCGGCGGCGCGGCGCAAAGCTGGCAGATGGACAACCGCTGGGCCAGCATGGCGGAAGGGCAGTTCGATTTCGGCTTCGCGGTGGACTGGATGCGCAAGGACTTGGCGATTGCGCTGGCCGAGGGGCGCGCTTGCGGCCTGTCGCTGCCGGTCACCGCTTTGGTCGACCAGTTCTACGCCACCGTGCAGCAGATGGGCGGCGGGCGGCAGGATACCAGCGCGCTGGTGCGCCATCTGGGCCGCGGAGACGCTGCATGAAGCGCCTTGCCCTGATCGCCAGCGCGGCATTCGCCTGCGTTCTGGCAACGCCGGCGGCGGCCCAGACACATTTCGACAATCTGGAAGGCATTTCCGTCAGCCGCGATGGACGGGTGGATCGCTTCGCCGGAATGGTGGTGAGCGAGGACGGGCGGGTTCTGGAGCTGCTCGATTTCGGGGACCGGCCGCGCACATCCATTGCCTTTCGCGTGGACATGGAAGGGCGCGTTGTCATTCCCGGCATCGTCGATTCGCATACCCATGTGATGGCGCTGGGCCTGTCGAAGCTTTCGCTCGACCTGTCGGACACGACCTCGCTGGAGGACGCGCTGGCGCGCATCGCCGCCTATGCCGAGGAATACCCCTTGCGCCCGTGGCTGGTGGGGCGCGGCTGGAACGAGGAGCGCTGGGGACTTGGCCGCCTGCCCACCGCGGCCGAACTCGACGCGGTTGTGGGCGACCGGCCGGTGGTGCTGACCCGCGCCGATGGGCACGCCGTGTGGGCCAGCAGCGCCGCACTGGCCGCTGGCGGTGTCACCGCGCAGACTGCCGATCCGGCAGGCGGCCAGATCGTGCGCCGGGGAGGCACCGGGCCGGGGTCACGCGCGCCCGCAGGCGTGCTGATCGACAATGCGATGCAGCTTGTCACCGCGCAAATCCCCCCGCCGCGCGCGGTGGATGCCGATCTTGCCTTGCACGAGGCGCAGATCGAATTTTTCCGCCACGGCGTGACCGCAGTGGCCGATATGGGCACCAGCGTCGAAGACTGGATGACCTTCCGCCGCGCGGGCGATGCGGGCCGCTTGCGTCTGCGCATCATGGCCTATGCCGATGGCGTGCCCGCCATGCTGCTCATCGGCGGGCCGGGGCCGACGCCCTGGCTTTATGAGGATCGCCTGCGCCTGAACGGGGTGAAGCTGTTTCTGGACGGGGCACTGGGATCGCGCGGGGCGCGGCTCAAATCGCCCTATGCCGACCAGCCGGGCCATCGCGGCCTGTCGCTGCTCGACGGCACACAGCTCCGCAATCTGATGAGCCGGGCGAGCATGGACGGTTTCCAGGTGGCGATCCACGCCATCGGCGATGCCGCCAATCAGGACGCGCTGGATGCCATTGCGCAACTGGCAGAAGATTTCCCCGGCGACCGGCGCTGGCGCATCGAACACGCGCAGATCGTCGATCCGGCGGATATCGCCAACTTTGCCCGCCACGGCATCATTGCCAGTATGCAGCCTGAACACCAGGCGTCCGACCGGCTGATGGCCGAAGCGCGTCTGGGGCCGGATCGATTGCGCGGCGCCTATGCCTGGGCCTCCATCGCCGCCACGGGCGCGCCGCTCGCCTTCGGATCGGATGCGCCGGTGGAGCGCGCCGACGCGCTGTCAGGCCTTGCCGTGGCGATCAGCCGCACCGATGCGGCGGGCGAGCCCGAAGGCGGTTGGCAACCGGACGAAACGATCAGCCGCGAGGCTGCGCTCGCCGCCTATACCGCCGGCGGCGCTTTTGCCGGTTTTGCCGAGGGGCGCTTTGGTCGCCTCGCCGTGGGCGAACGCGCGGATTTTGCCGTGCTGAGCGATGACCCACTGGCCCTGAACGCCGACGGCATTCGCGCCACGCAAGTTCTCCAGACATGGATTGCCGGACAAAGGGTGTGGGCGCTGGGCGAAGATGCGCCTGCCGAGACTCTGCCCGAAACGCTGCCCGAAAACGTGCCCGGCCTCCCGCAGGAAGCCGACATTTACGGCCCCGTGCCGGAAGGCCGCTAGAGCGGTTTTTGCGCGCCCTCACCCGCTGCGGTTTCGGCGGCCTCGGCAGCTTCCGCTTCTGCCATTTCCTTTTCGCGCTTCTTCTCGCCCATGCGCATCAGCACCAGCGATCCTTCGAACAGCAGCAGCAGCGGCAGCGCCAGCAGCAGCTGCGATATCACGTCAGGCGGCGTGATGAAGGCGGCAAGGATAAATACGGCCACCACCACATAGCGGCGCGCACCCGCCAGTTGCGCACGGCTGACAATGCCTGCCCGGTTCAGCAGCAGCAGCAGCACCGGCAACAGGAAGCTGATCCCGAAGGCCAGAATGAAACGCATGACCAGATCAAGGTAATCGCCCATGGCCGGCAGCGCCTGCGCCTCCAGCCCGCCGGCATTGCCCTGAAAACCCAGAAACCATTTGAAGGCGGTCGGCATCACCACGAAATAGGCAAGGCTTGCGCCGGCAGTGAACAATATGGGTGTTGCCAGCAGGAAAGGCAGGAAGGCCTTCTTCTCCCGCGCATACAGGCCCGGCGCGATAAAGGCCCACATCTGGTTGGCAATCACCGGAAAGCTGACGAAGAAGGCCGCAAACATCGCCACCTTCACTTCCACGAAGAAGGCTTCGTACAGGCGGGTGAAGATCAGTTGCCCCTGCCCTTCGGGAAAGGCCTGCGTCAGCGGGCGCACCAGAAAACCGAAAATATCGTCCGCGAAATAGAAGCAGACGCCAAAGGCAACCAGAAAGGCCAGCACCGCGCGCACCAGCCGCGTGCGCAATTCGATCAGGTGATCGAGCAGCGGGGATTGCGTGTCGTCGAGGTCTTTCAGCTTGAAAGCCATGCGTCAGCCTGCCTTGCCCGGCACAGGTTCGGAGGGCGCCTGAGGTGCCGGGGCGGATTCTGGAACGGTGGCAGGCGCGGCGGCGCTTTCGGCATTGACGCCAGCGGCAGCCGCATCGGTGGACGCGTCGAGCGGCGGGTCAGCCGGGGCCGGATCGCTGGCGGGTGCGGGCACCATCGGCTTGGCCGGATAGGCGCCCGTCTGCTCGGTTCCCGGTGGGCCGCCATTCGGATGCATCGCCATGATCTTTTCGTTCTGCGCCTTCCACTTCTTTTCCAGGTCTTCCATCTCCGCCTCGCGGATCATGGCATCAAGCCCGGTGCGGAAATGCGAGGATATGCGCCGCAACTTGCCCACGAAACGGCCCACCACGCGCAAGGCGGCGGGCAGTTCCTTCGGGCCGATGACGATCACCGCCACCACGATGATGAGCAGCAATTCCTCTGCGCCGATATCGAACATGGCCTGCGGCGCCCTGAGAGGGGATTAGTTGACGGTCTTGTCGGCAGGCGCGCTGTCGGCAGAAGGAGCGGCGGCGCTGTCAGCCGGGCGGGCCTCACCCGTGATTTGCGCGGGCGGCGGTGTGGCGGGGTTGCTGCCTTCGCTCATCCCCTTCTTGAAGCTGCTGATGCCCTTGCCGAAATCCCCCATCATTTCGGAAATGCGCCCGCGCCCGAACAGCACGAGCACGACGATTGCGACGATCAGGATCTGCCAGATACCGGGCTGCATTGTGAATTCCTTGCGTTAAGCGTGTGCGGACAACCTAGGCGCTTTCCTCCGGGTTTTCCAGCGAGTCTGTCGGTTCGGGCGAAATATCGGCCCGCTGTTCCATCGCTTCGTCGAAGGCGTCGTCCACCGGGTCGAGCAGGCCGGCGGCTTTCAGCTCGTCAATACCAGGCAGGTCGCGGCGGCTGGCAAGGCCGAAATGGTTCAGGAAATCGGGCGTGGTGGCATAAATCACGGGGCGTCCCGGCACATCGCGCCGCCCTGCCACGCGCACCCAGCCCGCTTCCATCAGCACATCGAGCGTGCCCGCACTGGTCTGCACGCCGCGGATCGCCTCGATCTCCGCGCGGCTGACGGGCTCGTGATAGGCGATGATCGCCAGCACTTCGGTTGCCGCGCGCGACAGGCGGCGCAGCTGGTCCTTTTCGCGCCGCAGCAGATGCGCCATGTCGGGCGCGGTCTGGAATTGCCAGCGCCTGCCCCGTTCCACCAGATGCACGCCGCGCGGCGCGTAATGCGCCTGCAACTGCGCCAGCGCCGGCTTCACATCCGCGCCTTCCAGATGGGCGGAAATCTCCTCGGCGCTGAGCGGCGTCTCGGCCGCGAAGAGCAGCGCCTCCACCGCGCGCAGCAGATCGTCGGGCGGCCCCTGTTCATCCGGGTTCATGCCTTCACCCGCCGCAGATGCAGGGGGCCGAACACGTCCTCCTGCCGCAGTTCCGCCTTGCCCAGCCGCGCCAGCTCCAGCGCCGCGACAAAGCTGGAAGCAAGCGCGGAACGGCGCAGGCGCGGGTCGGCGTGCGGGGGAAGGAAGGCACGCAGTTCCAGCCAGTCCAGCGTGACGCCCAGCATGGCGGAGACCCGCTCAATCGCGGAATCGAGCGTCATCACCGGCCGCTCGCGCACCATGTGCACCACGGGCTGCGTGCGGCGCTTCACATCGCCATAGGCGCGGATGAGGTCGAACCAGTCGCACTGCCACTGGTTGCGGCGCAGCACCCGCACGCCTTCGGGCGCGCCGCGCGCGAACACATCGCGGCCCAGCCGGTCGCGTGCCATCAGCCGGGCGGCGGCATCGCGCATCGCGCCCAGCCGTTCGAGCCGGAGTTGCAGGCGCAGCGCCAGTTCCTCCGGGCTGGGATCCTCCTGCTCGTCCTTGGGCAGCAACAGCGCCGATTTGAGGTAAGCGAGCCACGCCGCCATCACCAGATAATCGGCGGCAATTTCCAGCTTCAGCGCCTCGGCCCGGTCGATATAGGCGATGTATTGATCGACCAGAGCGAGGATGGAAATCGCTTTCAGATCGACCTTCTGCCGCCGCGCCAGATCGAGCAGAAGGTCAAGCGGCCCTTCCCAGCCGTCCAGTTCCAGATAAAGCGCGGCATCGCTGCCCGGCTGGCTGGCCACACCATCCCATGCGGCAAGCGGCGGCTCGTCCATGCCGGGAAGCAGCGCCGCCCCCTCCATCACGCCCCCTCCATCACGCTGCGGCCACCTGCGCCAGCAGGCCATCCCTCTGGGCCAGCAGAAAGGCGCGGTCGGCGTCCTGCCGGTGCGCGTCCGGATAGGCCAAGGCCGCATCGAGCCGCGCGTGCGCCGCCGCACCCATCGGCGGCAGGCGGCTGGCAAGGCCTTCCATGTCCTCCATCCTCGCCCAGCAATTGAGCACCAGATCGCAGCCTGCCGCAATCGCCCGCTCCCCGCGTTCGGGTATGCTGCCCTCCAGCGCCTGCATATCGATATCGTCGGTCAGCAGCAGACCGGAAAAGCCGATTGCCCCGCGAATGACATCGGCAATGATTCGCGGCGAAAGCGTGGCCGGGTTCTGCGCATCCCACGCGGGGTAGAGGACGTGCGCGCTCATCCCGATAGGCGCGTCCTTCAGCGCCTTGAACGGCGCAAGGTCGCTTTCAAGTGCGCGTGTGTCCGCGTCGACCACAGGCAATTCCTTGTGGCTGTCGGCCATGGCGCGGCCATGTCCCGGCATATGCTTGACGCAGCCCGTTACCCCAGCCCGCGCCAGCCCTTCAAGCACGCTGCGCCCCAGCGCCGCCACGGCCAGCGGATCGCTGCCCAGCGCGCGGTCGCCTATCACGTCATGCGCGCCCTCCTGCCGCACATCGAGCAGCGGGGCGTAATCGACGCTGATCCCCACCTCGGCCAGATCGAGGCCCAGCAGATGTGCATTGGCGCGCGCCGCCTCCATCGCGCTGGCGGGGGCGACATTCCACAGGTGGGCAAAGGCCCAGCCGCAGGGATAGGCATCCCACACCGGCGGCTTCATCCGCGCCACGCGCCCGCCCTCCTGATCGATCGAGATCAGCAGCCGGTCGCGCCCGTGCAGATTGCGCAATTCATCGGTCAGCGCGCGCAATTGATCGCGGCTCTCCACATTGCGGCCGAACAGGATGTATCCTGCCGGATCGGCGCTGCGAAAAAAGCGGCGCTCCGCATCGGTCAACACGGTGCCGGAAAGGCCGAAAATGGCAGGCGTCATGCGGGAAACTTCGCAGGATTGCGCCGCCGCTTCAAGCGCAGGCAACTGCGTTCATGTGGACAGTGCGTCGGGCCGGCTTACCGCTTCACCTGGCAATCGCCCCCGGCGTTGCGGATGGAGCGGCACAGCGCATTGGCGGCCTCCACATCGCTGGCAATTGCCTGCAGCCGAAAGATCGTGCCGCTGTCGGCAGTGCCCTCCACCACGCGGTGGCCAAGACCCTGCAACGCGGAATAGCGGCCCGAAAGCTGGCTCCAGCCCGCATCGGCAGCGGCGCGGGTGGAATAGGCGCCGATCTGCACGCCCACGCCCGTGGCGGCGCGGGCAGGCGCAGGGGTGGCAGCAGGGCCAGCACCAGTCGTTGGCGCGGCAGTTGGCGCGGCCTCCACATCGATCGAAGGCGCAGGCGCGTCGCCGGCAATGCGCCCTTCGCGGCGCTGCCCCTCGCCCACTTCAAAGCTCATGTCGCCGGTGCCCGCCACTTCGCTGCCGCCGGGATTTTCGGGGCGCTCCTTGTACGGCTCCTCAGGCGCAGCAATCGTGCTGCCGTCGGGAACGGCATCGCCAGCCGATTGCCGCGAGAGGAAGTGATTGGCCGAAAACAGGATCGCGGCAAGCGCTGCCACCGCCAGCGCGGCGAAGATCAGGATGCGGTAATCGCTTGCCGGCTCTTCCTCCTCTTCGTCGGATTCGAGCCAGGGCAGCGCATCATCCTCGTCCGAAGTAAGGCGCAATTGCTCACCCGCCTCATAGGCATCGTCGTGCACGTTTTCGTCGGAGCCGTCATGCTCCCCGCCCGCCATGTGCATCACTTACAATTCCTCCACCGCCTCCACGCCCAGCAGGGCGAGCCCGTTGCGGATTACCTGCCCGATTTGCACGCACAGGAAAAGCCTCGCCTGTGTCAGATCCGGGGAATGTGCCACCATGACGCGCTTTTCCGCATCGTCATTGCCCAGATTCCAGTAGGCATGGAAAGCGGCCGCCAGATCATAGAGATAGAAGGCGATGCGGTGCGGTTCGCGCGCCTTGGCGGCGGCTTCCACCTCGCGCGGGAACTGCGCCGCCAGCTTGACCAGCGCCAGATCGTCCGCGCCCAGCAGATCGAGATGGGCGTCCGAAGGAGCACGGTTTTCCGCCGCCGCCTTGCGCAGGATCGAACAGATACGCGCATGGGCATACTGGACATAGAATACGGGGTTGTCCTTGCTGGCTTCCACCACCTTGGCAAAGTCGAAATCCATCTGCGCTTCGGGCTTGCGCGCCAGCATGGTGAAGCGGACCACATCCTTGCCCACTTCCTCCACCATGTCGGCAATGGTGACGAAATTGCCGCTGCGCTTGGACATCTTGGCCGGTTCGCCATTGCGCAGCAATTGCACCATCTGCACCAGCTTCACATCAAAGGGGATCGGCTTGCCCTGCCCTTCGGAAAGCGCCGCCACCGCCGCCTTGATTCGCTTGACCGTGCCCGCATGGTCCGCGCCCCAGATGTCGATCAATTCATCAGCGGTTTCCGCCTTCTGCATATGGTAGGCGAGATCGGCGCCGAAGTAAGTCCACTTGCCGTCGCTCTTGCGGATCGGGCGATCCTGATCGTCGCCGAACTTGGTCGAACGGAACAGCGGCAGTGCCACCGGCTCCCAATCGTCGAGCACCTTGCCCTTGGGCTGTTCGAGCACGCCGTCATACACAAGATCATGCGCGCGCAGCCACTTTTCCGCCTCTTCCGGCTTTCCGGCGGCCTGCAATTCGGCCTCGGACGAAAAGACATCGTGCGTGATGCCCAGCAGCGCGAGGTCGGCGCGGATCTGGTCCATCATCGCGGCCACGGCTTCGGCCTTGAACAGGGCAAGCCATTCGCTTTCGGGCTGGCCGACATATCTGGCACCGAACTTGTCCGCCAGACGCTGCCCTACCGGCACCAGATATTCGCCCGGATACATTCCCGCCGGAATGTCCCCGATCACCTCGCCCAGTGCCTCGCGGTAACGCAGGTGCGCCGAGCGCGCGAGCGTATCGACCTGGCTGCCCGCATCATTGACGTAATATTCGCGGATCACCTGATGCCCGGCATATTCGAGCAAGGCGGCCAGCGCATCGCCCACCACCGCGCCGCGGCAATGGCCCATATGCATGGGGCCGGTGGGGTTGGCGGAGACATATTCGACATTCACCCGCCGTCCCTGACCCATGGCGGAACGGCCGTAATCCGCACCCAGCCGGGCAATCGCGGCCAGTTCCTCCAGCCAGTTTACAGGGGCGAGACGCAGATTGATAAAGCCCGGCCCGGCAATCTCGGCGCTGGTGATCGCGGGATCGGCGGCGAGCTTTTCCACGATCAGTTCTGCCAATGCGCGGGGATAGGTCGCGGCAGGCTTGGCCAGCACCATCGCGGCGTTGGTGGCAAGATCGCCATGCGCGGGATCGCGCGGCGGTTCCACGCTCACATGGCTGCGCGCAATTCCCGCAGGCAGTCGGCCTTCCGCTTCCAGCGCGGCAAGCACAGCGTCGATCCGGGCCGAGAAGGCGGCGTAAAGCGTGTTCACATCAGTCATGGCCTGCGCCGTTAGCCGGTTTGACCCGCAAACGGAAGGCGCGGCTGCGCCCCGCAGTGAAGCGCAAGCCTAACGGGTGGCGTTGTAGGCCAGTTGATCGTCGGTCAGCTGGAAGCCGATCAGCAGTTCGAACGTGGCACGGGTAACGGCCGCGCGCACTTCGGGCAGGGTCAACGGATCGATCGCGGCGTCCGTGTCGCCCGCGCGGCGGGTGCGCGTGATGCGTTCCCGGATTTCCGGCGGCAGTGTCGCTTCGGCCCGGTTGACCACGGCGCCTGCCGTGCCGCTGGCACTGGCGCGGGCCTGCCCATCGGCAAAGCTCACCGTGACCGTGCCCAGCCGCTTGGCCACAACCGAATCCCCGCCCCGCAGCACGGTGCCGAAATAGGGCAGCTCCACGGTGCGGGCGCCATTGGTGTTGCGGCGCGATGCCTGCACTTCAAACGTGGCATTGGTCTGCACTTCGGCGGCCGATTCGGTGCAGGTGCTGCGCACATTGGTGATGATCGCGGTCACATCAATTGCATCGGCGGTGGTGGCGTGGGCGGGCGAGAACAGGGTGATGTCGCCCGTATAGTCGGCAATACCCACCGCCGGGCAGGCCGTGCGCACGGCCGTAATGCCCACGCCTTGCTGCACCACCAGGTCGCCGGAAGTCTTGCAACCGGCAAGGCCGATGGCGGCGATGGCGGCAACCGATACGATACGCAGGGTCATTCCGGATCCTTGTGTCCTTTTCAAGATGCTGCCCCTACCCCTTTCGCTATCCCGCGACAACCGCTAGTGCCATGGATATGAACGCTCCATTTCCCGAAACGCCATTTCCCGAAACGGCGGCGAAGGCCGGTTTGCCGCCGCTCAACATCCTGATTGCCGCGCCGCGCGGCTTCTGCGCCGGGGTGGACCGCGCGATCGAGATCGTGGAGCGGGCGCTGGAAAGGTATGGCGCGCCGGTCTATGTCCGCCACGAAATCGTGCATAACCGGTTCGTGGTGGACGGGCTGAAGGCCAAGGGCGCCATTTTCGTGGAGGAACTGGACGAGGTGCCCGAAGGCGTGCCGGTGGTCTTTTCCGCGCATGGCGTGCCCAAAAGCGTTCCGGAAGAGGCGGAGCGGCGGCAGATGATTTATGTCGATGCGACCTGCCCGCTGGTGTCCAAGGTGCATCGGCAGGCCGAACGCCAGATCGAGGCCGGGCGGCATATCCTGTTCATCGGGCACAAGGGCCACCCCGAGGTCATCGGCACGTTCGGCCAGGTGCCTGATGGCGCGATGACATTGGTGGAAACGGTCGATGATGTCGCAACCCTTGCCGTGCCGCAGGGACGTCCGCTCGCCTTCCTGACACAGACCACCCTGTCGGTGGACGATACTGCCGATATCATCGCCGCCTTGCAGGCGCGCTTTCCCGATATCGTCGCGCCAAAGGCAGAAGACATCTGCTACGCCACCTCCAACCGGCAGGCGGCGGTGAAGGCCATCGCGCCCAAGGCTGATCTGGTGCTGGTGATCGGCGCGCCCAATTCGTCCAATTCGCTGCGGCTGGTGGAAGTGGCTGAACGCTGCGGCACGCCCGCGCGGCTGATACAGCGGGCATCGGAAATCGATCCGGCCTGGCTGGACAATGTCGCCACCGTCGGCCTCACCGCTGGCGCTTCCGCCCCTGAAGCGCTGGTGCGCGAAGTAGTGGCGCGGCTGGGCGAATGGCGTGCCATTACGGAGGAGCCGGTGCTGACGGCCGAGGAAAACATGATCTTCAAGCTGCCGCGCCAGCTCACGGAATAGGCGCTTTCGTGGCGGTCTATACCCAGCTTAGCTCGGCCGATCTCGAACAGTTGATCGGCCATTACGATGTCGGCCAGCTCGTCAGCGCCAAGGGCATTGCCGAAGGCGTGTCCAATTCCAACTGGCTGATCGAGACGACGGGAAGCGGATCGGGCGGCGCGCGCTTCATCCTGACCATGTATGAACGCCGGATCGACCTTGCCGATCTGCCGTTCTTTCTCGACCTGCTCGATCATCTGGCGGCCAAAGGGTGCCCGGTGCCGCGCACGATCCACGACCGCGATGGCGCCAGCTTCCGCTGGATCGGCCCCAAGGCGGTCGCTCTCATCGAATTTCTGCCCGGCGTCTCGGTCGATCTGCCATCCCCCGCGCAGGCACACGCGGTGGGCCGCGTGCTGGCGCAGATGCATCTGGCAGCCATGGATTTTCCCAAAACCCGCGCCAATGCGCTGGGGGCGGATGCCTCCGCAAAGGTGCTGGCCGAATGCGGGGCGCAGAAGCTGGCGCTGATCGACCCGGCCCTGCCCGCCACCATCGCCATCGCCGCGCGGATCGCGGCGGACTGGCCGCAGGGCCTGCCCCAATCGGTGATCCATTCCGACCTGTTCCCCGACAATGTGCTGATGCGCGGGGACGAGGTTTCCGCGCTGATCGACTTCTACTTCGCCTGCAACGATGCGATGGCCTATGATCTGGCGGTGACGCACGCGGCGTGGAGCTTTGCCGCAGGCGGGCGCGATTTTCGCGGCGATGTGGGCGCGGCGCTGCTGGCCGGATATCAGGAAGTGCGTCTGCTGGAAGCTGCCGAGCGCGCAGCCATGCCAATTTTGGCACAGGCGGCAGCCTTGCGCTTCGTCTCCAGCCGCGCGCAGGATTGGCTGGATACGCCCGCCGATGCCCTGGTGACGCGCAAGGATCCGATGGATTTCGTGCGGCGGCTGGATTTCTACGCCGCGCAGGGGCCCGCGCTGTTCAACGCATGAAGCGCGTCGACATCTTCACTGACGGGGCCTGCAAGGGCAATCCCGGCCCCGGCGGCTGGGGCGTGCTGCTGCGCATGGGAAGGCACGAAAAGGAAATGGCCGGCGGCGAGGCGCAGACCACCAACAACCGCATGGAAATGACCGCGGTGATCCGCGCGCTCAACGCCCTGATCGAGCCGTGCGAGGTGACCATTCACACCGACAGCCGCTATGTAATAGACGGCATGACGAAATGGATCGACGGCTGGAAAAAGCGCGGCTGGGTCAATGCCAGCAAGCAGCCGGTAAAGAATGCCGATCTGTGGCACGATCTGATCGAGGCGACACAGCGGCACAGGGTCAGCTGGGAATGGGTGCGCGGCCATAGCGGCCACCCGGAAAATGAGCGGGTGGACCGCCTCGCCAGCGATGCCGCAGACGAGGCAGGCCGCAATCCCGCTTGACGCAATCCCCGCTTAGCTGTTGTCTTCGACCGGCGCGTCGGGGCCGTTCTTCTTGATCGAATCAATCGCGTTCTGCGCGCTGGCCTTGCTCGCATAGCCTTCGGTCGAGAACATCACTTCCGAATTGTATTTGAAGCGAACGCGGAACTCGCCCGCCTTGTCCTTGTAGATTTCGAACTTGTGAGCCATTTCACTGCATCCCCGGTGGTTGTCGGTATGGGCAGGCTAGACAAAGCGCTGCGGAGAGTAAACAGCCGCGTCAATGGCTTGCGTCATCGCATCGGCACCGCGCCCGGTGGCGATCTGCGCGGCAAGGCGCGCGGCGGCGGGCGCGGTCTGGATGCCGAAACCGCCCTGGCCTGCAAACCAGAAGAACCCTTCGGCCTGCCCATCCCAGCCATAGACCGGCAACCGGTCGGGCGCGAAGCTGCGCAGGCCCGCCCATTTGCGCTCCACCGCGGCGATCCGGCAGGCGATCACCCGTTCGAAGCGGGCGATGGCATGGGCCACATCCAGTTCCTCGGGCGCGGCATCGCAAGGCGGGCTGGGCGTTTCGTCATGCGGGCTGAGCCAGATGCGCCCGCTTTCAGGCTTGAAATAGAACGACCCGTCAATTCCCAGCACCAGCGGCAGGCCGGGATGCACGGGCGGATCGACCCGCAATTGCACCACGGTGCGGCGCAGCGGGGTAATGCCTATGGCCTGCCCGCCCGCGATCTGCGCCACCTCGTCCGCCCATGCCCCCGCCGCGTTGACGAGGACGCGCGCGGTGGCTTGCCCGCCCTGTTCGAATGCCAAGTGCCACAACCCGCCACGCCGTTCCGCCGCGATCAGGCGGTGGCCGGTTGCAATCTGCGCGCCACCCTGCCGCGCCTGCGTCAGATAATGCTGGTGCAGCGCGGCCACGTCGATATCGGCGCACTGCGGTTCGCTTATCGCCTCGACCCAGCCTTGCTGTAAGCCCGGCACCAGCCGTTCCATCCCGGCGCGGGCGATGCGGGTGATCGACACGCCCGTTCCGGCAAAGGTCTGTTCGAAGGAATCGAGGAGGCCAAGTTGATCGGCGCGGGCAATATACAGCGCACCGCGTTCGCGCAGGAAACCGCCTTCGCGCAGCCACGCGCCCGATGCCAGAGTGAGCGGCACCACGCCCGGCCCGCCATAACATTCTTCCCAAAAGGCGGCGGATCGCCCGGTGGTGTGGTAACCGGGATGCCGCTCTGCCTCTGCCACCAGAACGCTGCCATGCGGCGCAAGTTCAGCCGCGATGCTGGCCCCGGCAATCCCGGCGCCGATCACCGCAAAGTCGGTATGGTCAATCACGCGTTAACCAGCCCGTCCAGAAAGCCATCGATCGCCGCCAGCGCCTTGTTCCGCACCGGATCGGCCTCGCGCAGGATTTCATGCGCGGCTTCGGGGCCGAATTGGAGGAAGGTCACCTGCGGCAGGCGCGCGGCGGCGCGGCGTATGGCGGGCGGCGATACCAGCCTGTCACCGCGCGTGGAAAGCAGCATCACCGGCATGGTCACCTTCGCAAGTATGCTCCGCTGCGCCAGATGCCGCATGGAACGCGAAGCCGCCGCCACCCAGCCCCAGCTTCCCGGCCCCATCACCAGTTCGGGCCGCGCCGCGCGCCACCACGCCTCGTCCGAATAGCGCGCCGGATCGTGCGTCAGCAGGGCGCCGCGTCCTTGCGGCAATTCGCCGGGCTTCTCGCTCCATTTCCAAGCCGGGCGACGCGGATCGCCTGCGCGCACCATCGCGCGTGCAAGCGTTTCCTTCAGCCAGAGCGGCACCCAATAGGGGGCGACATCCAACATCGGCGCGGAGAGGATCAGCGCGGCCGGCGCCGGGGACAGCACGCCATCGGCCGCCGCGCGCAGCACCAGATGCCCGCCCATCGAATGGCCCGCCAGCACCAGCGGGCCGCTTTTCCCTGCGGCCCAATCGCTCCAGAGCGCGGCCAGATCGGCAATCCAGATGCCGAAATCGTCGATATGGCCGGTGACGGGATCGGCGCCGAGCCGCCCCGATCCGGCCTGCCCGCGCCAGTCCGCCGCGCTCACCTGCCAGCCCTGCAGCCGCCAATGGTCGAAGGTTTCCAGATATTTTTCATAGGCATCGCCGCGTCCGGGCAAGAACAGAATGTGCCCGCGCGCCGCGCCTTCGCCAGCGGGCGCGGGCCAGTCGATCACGCGGACGGGATGCCCGTCGGGCGCGGGCCACACACGCTCCACCGCGCCTGCCGGAATGGCCCTCCTGTCAAACGCAGATGCCGGCTTCTGGTCGCTGTGCTGAATATCAGCCTCCTGCGCTTGGTTACTTTTTGGTAAGTGATCCCCGCTAGTCAGCGAAGTCCAGGGGTTTCTCGGGGACTTAGAATGCTGGACGAACCGATCAAGTATGCACTGCTGGCGGCCTTGGCAATTGGCCTGCTGGTGGCGGCTTTCACCGATCTCAAGAGCCGCCGCATCGCGAATTGGCTGAACGGCGCGATTGCGCTGGGCGCGCCGGTGTTCTGGTTTGCCAATGGCCTGTCGCTGTGGCCGGGCGTGGCGATGCAGATCGGCGTCGCGGTGGCGACGTTCCTGCTGCTCTCGATCCTGTTCGCCCTGAAGGCAATGGGCGGGGGCGATGTGAAGCTGCTCACCGCGCTGGCCCTGTGGATCGCGCCGGCGCATTTCCTCAAGCTTGTGGTGATGATGGCCCTGCTGGGCGGGGTGCTGACGCTGGTGTTTGGCGCCTGGCACGTGATGCGCCGCCGCAAGGACCGGATCGCCATCCCCTATGGCGTGGCGATTTCCGCCGCGGGCCTGTGGGTGATCGCCAGCTTCTACATTCCCCAGTCGGCCATTCCCGGCCTTTCGGGGTGAACCGCATTTTAACCAATCGCCTGTAATCCGGACACAACTGAACTTTCCGTTACGGACCACTAAGGGGGCTTGACGCACCATGGACAAGAAAAAGCTCATTCTGCTGATGGGGGCGCTGGTCATCGCGATCGGTACCGCCCTTGCCGCACGCAGTATGTTCGCCGGCGCGGCCGCCCCTCAGGTGGAAGCGGCCCCGGTGGAACCGCAAGGCCCCAAGGTTCTGGTCGCCAAGCGCGCCCTGCCCGTGGGCACGATCATCACCGCCGATGCCATCGGCTTCCAGCTGTGGCCCGAAGAACTGGTGCAGGATGCCTATTTCATCGACGGCGAAGCCAATATGGACACGCTGCTTGGCACCGTGGTGCGCCATCCCATCACCGCAGGTGAACCGGTGACGCAAGGCTCGCTGGTGGCTCCGGGCGATCGCGGCTTTCTGGCGGCGGCGCTGGGGCCGGGTATGCGTGCGGTGACAGTGCCGGTGTCGGCCCGCACGGGCGTTGCCGGCTTCGTCTTTCCGGGCGACCGGGTCGATCTGGTGCTGACGCAGACCGTCGAGGGCGAGGAAGGCCAGGGCCTGCGCGCTGCCGAGACGATCCTGACCAATCTGCGCGTGCTGGCCACCGACCAGTCCACCGAAACCACCACCACCGAAGACGGCCGCACCGTGGTGCGCGCCTTCCGCACGGTGACGCTGGAAGTGACGCCGCGCATTGCCGAGAAGATCTCGGTTGCGCAGACCATCGGTACGCTCAGCCTGTCGCTGCGTTCGATCGCGGACAACCAGGCCGAACTCGACCGCGCGATTGCCGCAGGCGATGTGGAAATGCCCGCAGGAGCCACCCGCCAGGACGAGGAACGCATCCTGCGCCAGGTCGTCTCCCGCCCGCGCGATGGGGCCACCACCTATGTGACCGGCGGCGATGTGTCGCGCTTCCAGCGCCGCACCATGCCGGCAATGGGCGGCAACAACAACGCCAGCGCGGCCCCGGCTCCGGCCAATTTCGGGATGCCCAGCGTTCCCGGCGGCGCAGCCCAGCCCGCCCGGCCCGCGGGCCCCGTGGTCCGCGTAACGCGCGGAAAGGACACCACCGAAGTGCCCGTGGCTCGCACCACGGGAACCCGGTGATCGCCCGGTGACCGCCATGACCGACCTGATCGCAACCCACTTTCACCACAACTCCACCGGATCGCAGCCCGCAGGCGGATCCCAGTCGAGAGGCAAGACCATGAAGACCCGCCTTCTCAAGACCGTACTTGGCGCGGCTTGCGCGCTGGCCCCGCTGGCCGCCGTGCCTGCCAGCATCGCGCACGCCCAGTCGATCGTCAGCCCGGCGCAGGACATCGTCCTCTCGATCGGCCGCGGCGAGCTGATCAATGTGCCCGGCAATATGGCCGACATCTTCGTCGCCAATGAACAGATTGCCGATGTGCAGGTGAAATCGCAGCGCCAGCTCTTCGTCATGGGCCTGTCGGGCGGGGTCACCACGATCTATGCCAGCAACGCGGCAGGCGACATCATCTGGTCGGCCAATGTGCGCGTCGGTTCCAACATCGACAGCATCGACCAGATGCTCTCGCTCGCCATGCCTGAAGCCAATATCCAGGTCGCCACGATGGGCACCAACACCGTGCTGCTGACCGGCACCGTGGCCGCCCCGGAAGACGCGGCCGAGGCCGAGCGGCTCGTTTCCGCCTTCGTGGGCGAGAACACCAATGTCGTCTCGCGTCTGCGCATGGCAACGCCGCTGCAGGTCAATCTGCGGGTGCGCTTTGCCGAAGTGAGCCGGTCGCTGGTGCGCCAGCTTGGCGCCAATCTTACCACGATTGACGGCACGGGCGGCTTCCAGTTCGGCATCGGCCAGGGTCGCCCCGGCTTTGCCCCGACATTCCGACCGGGCAGCGCAACGGGCGTGGGCAACCAACTGAAAGTGCTGATCCCCGATCCGAACAATCCCGGCCAGTTCATCGAGGTGGACGGCACCTCGATCAACCCGATTTCCCCTGGCACCACGCTGGGCGGGGTGGGCCGCCTGCTGGGCCTCGATATCGGCGCGGCGCTCGACATGGCCGAACGCGAAGGGCTGGTGACGACGCTGTCCGAGCCCAACCTCACCGCGCTGTCGGGCGAGACGGCCGAGTTTCTGGCCGGGGGCGAGTTCCCGATCCCGCTGAGCCAGGGTCTGGGCACCACCACGATCGAATACAAGAATTACGGCGTCAGCCTCGCATACACACCCACGGTGCTGGCAAACGGCCGCATTTCGCTGCGCGTCCGGCCGGAAGTGTCCGAACTGTCGAGCCAGGGGGCGGTGACGCTCAACGGCTTCCAGGTTCCGGCCCTGACCATCCGCCGCGCCGAAACCACGATCGAGCTGGGTTCGGGCCAGAGCTTCATGATCGCCGGCCTGCTGAGCAACAGCGCGCAGAACACCATCGACCGCGCACCGGGTGTGGGCGAAATCCCGATCCTGGGCAATCTGTTCCGCTCCACCGAGTTCCGCCGCGGCGAGACCGAGCTGGTGATTGTCGTCACGCCCTATCTGGTGCAGCCGGTCAACGACCGTGACATCCGCCTGCCCACCGACGGTTTCCGCGCGGCGACGGCAGCGGAACAGTTCCTGCTCAACCGCGAGCATAATGGCGTATCGGGCGAACTGCGCCCCATGCCGCGCGCGGCTGATCCTGCCCCTGCCAACCCGGCCATCGGCATCATCGACCACGGCGGCGAAGCGCTGGCCGGCGGTGCTGCTGCCCCCGGCTTCAGCCTGAATTGAGAGAGGTGATTGCCATGACCCATCGTATGACGCGCACCGCCGCCACGGCCATTGCCCTCGCCCTCGTGGCCAGCCTTGGCGCCTGCACTGCGCCCAAGGGAACCTTCAACACCTCGCTCAACAGCGTCAACCAGCCAGTGGTGCAGAGCCAGAACCTCACGCTCGACCTGCGCGCCACGCAAAGCGGTTTGACCGTGCCCGAACAGGCGCGCCTTGCCCAATGGTTCGAAGCGCTGGGCCTGCGTTACGGCGACCGGATTTCGATTGACGATCCGATGGCCAATGACGGCGTGCGCGGCCATGTTGCCGCTCTCGCCAGCCGCTATGGCCTGCTGCTGGAAAACGGCGCGCCGGTCACGGTCGGCTATTTGGACCCCGGCTTTGTCCGCGTGGTGGTGACGCGCTCCACCGCCTATGTGCCCAATTGCCCCAACTGGCACGGCAATGCGTCGGGCAATCTGGGCAATCACACCTCGGCCGGGTTCGGCTGCGCGGTGAACAGCAATTATGCCGCGATGGTGGCCGATCCGCAGCATCTGCTGGCAGGGGCCGCGGGCACGGGCGAGACGGTGGTGATGAGTTCGACCAAGGCCATCCAGTCCTATCGCGAGCAGGCCCCGACCGGCGCGAGCGGCCTGAACCAAGTATCCAGCCAGGACACGGGGAACTAATGCTATGAACGCTCCTTGGAAATCAGGGCCCATGGGCAACCGGGATCCCTTTGCCGCCTATATCTGCGACGAGGCCGCGCTCGATGTGCTGCGTCCGGTGGTGGTCGAAATGGGCTGGGCACCGGAAAAGTGCAACAAGGGCGGTCTGCGCAACGCGGTGCAGTCGCTCTCGATCTCGGCCAGCCCGGCCATCCTGCTGGTCGACCTGTCCGAAAGCGGCGACCCGCTGAACGACATCAACGCGCTGGCCGAAGTGTGCGAACCGGGCACGGTGGTGATCGCCACCGGCCAGGTCAACGATGTGCGGCTGTACCGTGATCTGCTGGCCAGCGGCATTCACGATTATCTGCTCAAGCCGCTGTCGGCCACGCAGCTGCGCGACGCGCTGACCAATGCGCAGGCGGTGTTTTCCGCCCCGCGCCATGCCGATGGCGACGGGGACAAGCCGCACATCGCCACCGCAATCGTGGGCACGCGCGGCGGGGTCGGGGCATCCACGCTGGCAACCTCGCTCGCCTGGCTGTTCTCGATGGAGCACCAGCGCTCCACCGCGCTGCTCGACCTGGACGTGCATTTCGGCACCGGGGCGCTCAGCCTCGATCTGGAACCGGGCCGCGGCCTGACCGACGCGATCGAGAATCCCAGCCGCATCGACGGCCTGTTCATCGAACGCGCCATGATCCGCGCGAACGACCGGCTGGCGATCATGAGCGCCGAGGCCCCGATCAACGCGCCCCTGATGACCGACGGCACCGCTTTCCTGCAGCTGGAGGAGGAATTCCGCCAGTCGTTCGAAATGACGGTGATCGACCTGCCGCGCAATATGCTGATCAACTTCCCGCATCTGCTGACGGAAGTGAATGTGGTGGCGCTGGTGACCGAGCTGACGCTGGCCTCCGCGCGCGACACGATCCGCATCCTGTCGTGGCTGAAGAGCAATGCGCCCGGTGCCACGCCGATGATCGTGTGCAACCGGATGCAGACCAGCGGCAGCGAGATTTCAAAGGCCGATTTCGAAGCCTCGATCGAACGCAAGATCAATTTCATGATCCCGCTCGACCAGAAGGCCGCGGTGAACGCCGCCAAGCTGGGCCAGACCTTTGCCGAGGCGAACAAGAGCGCCAAGTCGGCCCAGGTCATGCGCGATATCGCAGGCGCCATCCTTGGCGCAGGCGAAGCGGGCGCGGCCGATGAAAAGGCGGAAGGCAAGTCGGGCTCGCTGCTCGACAAGCTGGCGCTCAAATCGCTGCTGGGTTCGAAGAAGGACAAGTCTGCCGCCATGCCGGCAGAGTGACCGCTCACCCGCGGGCGGAGCCTGCGAGACACAGGCTCCGCCCGCCGGCTGACGGCAAAATGCGTATGTTTTAGGAAGGCAAGGGCAGACCATGGAAATCATCCAGCTTCTGATTATCGCTGGCGGGCTGACCAGCCTGATGCTCATCCTGTATCTGCTCGTGGCCGGCCCCTCGGTAAGCAAGGAGGGCCAGCGCCGGCTGGAAGCGGTGCGCTATCGCCATTCGGAAAGCACCAAGGACCGTGTGGAATCGCAACTGAAGAAGGCGATTGCGGCACGCAAGCCCAAGAATTTCACCAAGGCGGGCGCGGATTCGCGCATTGCCGCCCTGATGCTGCGCCTTGACCGCACCGGCACCAATTGGACGCTCAACCAGTATCTCTACGGTTCGGGTGGGCTGGCGCTGGCGGTGACCGCGCTGCTTTTCCTGCAAACCGGCGCGCTGCCGCTGTCCCTGATCGTGGGCTTGCTGGTGGGCGCGGGCCTGCCGCACATGGTGGTGGGATACCTCATCAACAAGCGCACCAATGCCTTCAACGCCAAGTTCCCCGATGCCATCGAACTGCTTGTCCGCGGCCTCAGATCCGGCCTGCCCGTGGGTGAGACACTGGGCGTGGTATCGGCCGAAATCCCCGGCCCCGTGGGCGAAGAATTCCGCGCGGTGACCGAACGCATCAAGATCGGCCGCACGATGGAAGAAGCGCTTCAGGAAACCGCGAACAAGCTGGGCACGGCGGAATTCCAGTTCTTCGTCATCACCCTTGCCATCCAGCGCGAGACGGGCGGCAATCTGGCTGAAACGCTGTCCAACCTGGCCGATGTGCTGCGCAAGCGCGCGCAGATGAAGCTGAAGATCCGCGCAATGAGCTCGGAATCCAAGGCTTCGGCCTATATCGTCGGCTCGCTGCCCTTCATCGTGTTCACCATGGTTTACTGGGTCAATCCTGGCTACCTCAGCGGCTTTTTCGAGGACGACCGGCTGATCGTGGCGGGCCTTGGCGGGCTTGTCTGGATGAGCATTGGCGGATTCATCATGGCCAAGATGGTCAGCTTCGAAATCTGATCGCGGGAAGGACACCACGACAATGATAACCTCTCCTCCCGGCCCCACCCTTCTCGGCGTCGACGTGATGCTGGTCGGCACGATCCTGGCCGGGATCGCCGCCGCAGCCGTGTTCCTGGCAATCTATGCCGCGGTCACGGTGAAAGACCCGATGGCCAAGCGGGTCAAATCGCTCAACGCCCGCCGGGCGGAGCTGAAGACGGGCATGATCACCGGCAAGTCGAAAAAGCGGCAGAGCCTTGTCCGCCGCTCTGAAACGACCGACCGGATGAAGAACGCGCTGGAGAACATGAAGGTTCTTCAGGAAAGCCAGGTCAAACAGATCCAGCAGAAGCTGGCGCAGGCGGGCATCCGCAACAAGGAACTGGCGGTGTTCGTGCTGTTCGGGCGCATGGTGCTGCCCGCAGTGCTGGGCCTGCTGGGCGTGCTGATCTTCTACTGGAGCGATATGTTCCCCGATTGGGGCTCGCTCAAGCGCTTCATGGGCTTTGCCGGCATGACCGTGCTGGGATACAAGGCGCCCGACCTTTACATCAAGAACCTCTCCACCAAGCGCACGCAGGCGATCCAGAAAGGCTTGCCCGATGCGCTCGACCTGCTGGTGATCTGTGCCGAAGCCGGCCTGACGGTGGACGCTGCCTTCAACCGCGTGGCGCGCGAACTGGGCCGCG
The DNA here is from genome assembly GCF_037154115.1 of Alteraurantiacibacter palmitatis. NCBI lineage: Bacteria > Pseudomonadati > Pseudomonadota > Alphaproteobacteria > Sphingomonadales > Erythrobacteraceae > Alteraurantiacibacter > Alteraurantiacibacter palmitatis. The sequence goes on from NZ_JBANRO010000014.1 coordinate 32,676, forward strand.
CCTATCCGGAACTGGGCGACGAATTCGCGCTGACCGCGATTGAACTGTCTTTCCTGACCGAACGGCGCCAGGCGTTCGAGAACCTTGCCTACCGCGTCGATCTGGACGCGGTGCGCGGCGTGGTTACCACCATGGTGCAGACCGAGCGCTACGGCACGCCTCTTGCCTCGGCGCTGCGCGTGCTGTCGGCCGAATTCCGCAACGAACGCATGATGCGCGCCGAGGAAAAGGCCGCGCGCCTGCCCGCGATCATGACCGTGCCGCTGATCCTGTTCATCCTGCCGGTGCTGTTCGTGGTGATTCTCGGCCCGGCGGCCTGTTCGATCTCGGACGCCTTTTCCGAGAACTGAGGCAGGCGATCACAATGCCAAACAAAAGGCCCCACCGGGCACAACCGGCGGGGCCTTTTCGTATCATCCTTCAGCCTGGATCAGCCGATATTGCCGCTGTCGATCCCGTCGGTATCCAGATCCCCCACCTGTTCGCGCACCTTGTGCAGCAGGGTGCGGAACTGCGCCATCTCCTCTGCCGTCAGGCTGGCGAACACGCGGCTTTCCATTTCCACGGCCAGCGGCATGATCTGGCCGTGCATCTCCCGACCCGCTTGGGTCAGGCCCAGATGGTGCGAGCGGCCGTCCTGCGCATTGGGCGTGCGGGCGGCAAGGCCGCGTTCCTCCAGAACCTTGCAGGCGCGGTTCACCGCCACCTTGTCCATCAGCGTGCGCTGCGTCAGGTCGCGCTGGGTCAGCGGGCCGGAATCTCCCAGCACCGCCATCACGCGCCATTCGGGCACGCTGAGGCCAAAGCGCTGGCGGTATTCCTGCGCGATGCGCCCACTCACCGCGTTGGAGGTGATCGAAAGCTGGTAGGGCAGAAACCGGGAAAGAGGTGTTGTCGGTTGCATAGGCAACTATCCATGTTCCAGCAGGCTGCGTATTGCAAGCCTTTCACGCAAGCTTATTGCGCAGCGCACCGTTAAGGGGCAATTTTCAGCAGGCGCCCCGCCACCGCATCGAGCCGCGCGCTGGCCGCCGCATCCCAATGGCTGCGCGGCGTGGCCAGCGCATGATCGAGCACAGTGTCGATCGGGCTGGCCGCGCGATCGGGCGGCAACGCCTGCGCCAGCGCGGCCAAGGTCTGGCGGGCAAGGCCTGCATTGGCCTGCATCACCTTCAGGATGGCGGACATATCGACGCCTGCCTCCGCTTCGCGCCAGCAATCGTAATCCGTGACCATGGCCAGCAGCGCGTAAGGCAGCTCCGCCTCGCGCGCCAGACGCGCTTCGGGCATTGCCGTCATGCCGATCACCTGCGCGCCCCATTGCCGGTAAAGCAGGCTTTCGGCGCGGGTCGAGAATTGCGGCCCCTCGATCGCCAGATAGGTGCCGCCGCGATGCACCGTCGCGCCCGCCCCCTCGGCCGCATCCGCCGCCAGCGCGGACAGGCGCGGGCACACCGGATCAGCCATGGGCACGTGCGCAACCACCCCATCGCCAAAGAAACTGCGCGCCCGCACGCCCGCCGTGCGATCGATGAACTGGTCCACCGCGACAAAACTGCCCGGCCCGATGTCTTGCGAGAGTGAACCCACCGCCGAAATCGCCAGCACATCGGTCACGCCGCAGCGTTTGAGCACATCGATATTGGCGCGGTAATTGACATGGGAGGGCGACAGGCGATGACCCGCACCGTGACGGGCAAGGAAAGTCACGCGCACCGTGCCCAGCCAGCCGGTCACCACCGGGCCGGAAGGTTCGCCAAAGGCGCTGGCGACCGGAATCACCTGCGCCTCGTCCAGCGTGCCGGGATCGTGCAGGCCCGACCCGCCGATCACCCCGATATGCCAGCTATCCGCCATGACTGCTCCTTACGCCTGTCAGCGCGGCGGCATACGGATGCCGCCGTCCAGCCGCACGCATTCACCGTTGAAATAGCCGTTTTCGACCATCGTCATCACAAGGTTGGCATATTCTTCCGGCTTGCCCAGACGTTTGGGGAAGGGCACCGATGCGGCCAGCACATCCTGCACATTCTGCGGCAGGCCCGCCAGCAAGGGCGTGTTGAAAATGCCCGGCAGGATCGTGTTGATCCGGATGCCTTCGGACATGAAATCGCGCGCAATAGGCAATGTCATGCCCACGACCCCGCCCTTCGACGCGGAATAGGCGACCTGCCCGATCTGCCCGTCCACCGCCGCCACGCTGGCGGTGCAGACCATCGCGCCGCGTTCGCCATCTTCCAGCCCGTCCAGCGTCATCATGCCTGCGGCCGATTTGGCAACGCATTGGAACGTGCCCAGCAGATTGACCTTGAGCGTTTTCAGGAACAGCGCCGATTCCATCGGCACGGGCGCGCCGGTTTCCTTGTCGCGGCGCACCGTCTTGCCGATCGTGCCGATGCCGGCGCAGCACACCAGCACGCGCTCCTGCCCGTGCGCGGCGCGTGCCTTGGCAAAGCCGGCATCGAGCGATTCCTCGTCCGACACGTCAACCCGGCAGAATGTGCCGCCAATCTCGGCCGCCACCGCCTCGCCGCGTTCGGCGTTGAGATCGAACAGGGCGACCTTCGCGCCCTTCGCCGCCAGCGCCCGCGCGCTCGCCTCGCCAAGCCCGGATGCCCCGCCGGTTACGACGGCGGCAATGCTGGAATCGATCTTCATCTGGCTTTCTCCCCGAAACCTGTGCCGCGCGGCCCGTGCTGCTGGCGCGCTGCGTTGCGGCTGCGCCACAGTATCCACGCCGGCAGAACAGGCTCCTAATGGCCCACCGGTGACGGTCAAGAGCGCGATGAACACGCGGCCGGCCCGATCTTCACCTGTTGGAAACCCCGATGTGGTGAAACTGCAACAGGACTGCAACAAATCGGGCAGGAAAGTATAATTGGAATTGAAACCAGTTTCGCCTTCCCGCAGTCCACACTCAGCGCATTGCTATTTTCGTCCGCCCGCCGGCCTGTGCCGGATTCGTGCAGACCAAACGAAAAACCATGCCGGTTGCCGGCTGAAAAATGGGGACTAACCTGTGAAGTTTCGAACCGCTTTGAAGGGTGCCAGCGCACCGATCGCCTTGTCCGTTGCCCTGCTGGCCCAGCCGGCAATGGCGCAGGAAGCCGCCCCCGCCCCGGCCGAGGAAGAGGAAGCTGCTCCGGCAGTTTCGACCGGCGACACCATCTTCGTGACCGGTTCGCGCATCCGCCGCGACGAGTTCAGCTCGCCCGCGCCGCTGACCGTGATCGATCCGGGCATCGCCGCGCGCCAGGGCCTGAACAGCACCGCCAACATGGTGCAGGGCTCGCCCATCGCCGCCGGTTCGGACCAGATCACCGCGGCCCTTTCGTCCAACTTCCTCACCAATGGCGGCACGGGCGCGGAAACGATCTCGCTGCGCGGCCTGGGTGCCGAGCGTACGCTGGTGCTGCTCAACGGTCGCCGTGCCGGCCCGTCGGGTACGCGCGGGGGCGTGTCCTCGTTCGACCTCAACGTTCTGCCGCAATCCATCGTGGGTCAGGTCGACCTGCTGAAGGATGGCGCATCCTCGATCTACGGTTCGGATGCGGTTGCAGGCGTGGTCAACCTGATCACCAAGCGCGACACCGACGGCGTTGAATTCGACTTCTTCGGCTCGGTTCCCTTTGAAACTGGCGGCGAGCAGTGGTCGGCTGCTGCCACCTGGGGCAAGACTTTCAGCCGCGGTCACATCATGGTTTCGGGCAGCTATTCGCGCCGCAACGAACTGGCCCGCGGCGACCGCGATTATCTGGGTTGCGGCGAAAACTACGTCTTCACCGACGAAACCTACACCACCCGCGCCGACCTGATCGACCCGCGCACCGGCCGCTTCGCCTGCGAAGCGTCGGACAGCGGCAACACCTGGGGCCATGTGTGGACGTATGACTACACCTACATGGATAACGAAGGCGGCCCCCTCGCCGATTTCGGCACGCCCGGCGGTTCCAACATTCCGGGCAGCGCCGGCACCGGCGCGGCCACGCTGTTCCAATACAGCTACGGCAATGACAATCTGGGCGCATACATCCCTGCGGCGGGCCCGCGCACGCAGATCGGCCAGATCGGCATCCCCGATGGCTGGTTCCCGGTTGCTTACGACCGCGCCTCCACCTCGGTGACCAATTACTATCACCCGCTGATGGACAATGACACGGTCATCCCGCAGACCAATCTGTACACGCTGTATATCGACGCCGCTTACGAGCTGACCGGTGGTATCGAGTTCTATACCGAACTGCTGTACAACAAGCGCGACAACTTCGTGAACGCGTCGGGCCAGATTTACCAGTTCGGCCTGGGCGAAATCTACGACTATTACTACGATTACAACGACGACGGGCTTGACTTTGACGATCCCTTCGACGGCTTTGCGTTCGACCCCTATGCAGCTGGCTGGCGTGGCCCGGCCGTGTTCAGCCCGACGCCGTTCAACCCGCACGTGGATAGCTCGGTCGATGTCGACTATTGGCGGGCGGTTGCCGGTTTCCGCGGCGATCTGAGCTCGCGCTGGTCCTATGACATCTATGGCCAGTATTCGCGTTCGGAAGGCGAATACGCCAACCAGACCGCGCTGAAGGACGCGATCGCCTGCGCCAACTTCCGCAGCGGCCTGAAGGGCTACAGCGCCAGCCGTTGCCCCGGTGGCGTGACCCCGATCAGCGGTCGCCAGAACGTGATCGTGGACTGGTTCAGCCCGCGCTTCAATTACGGCGATTTCACCGAGGAGGAATACAACTTCCTGTTCGACTGGGATGTGGGCAAGACCACTTACACCCAGATGTATGCCGAAGGTATCGTCAGCGGCGATCTGATCGACCTGTGGGCCGGCACCGTGGGCGTCGCCCTGGGCGGCACGATCCGCGAAGACAAGATCAACGACGTGCCCGGCCCGATCCGTCAGGCCGATAACGGCTTCAATTTCGGCGGCGCCGGCATCACCGCGGGCCAATCGGTCACGACCGAAGCCTTCGGCGAAATCAACATTCCGCTGCTGGCCGATGTGCCCTTCATCCAGCGCCTCGACTTCACCGGTGCCGCCCGCGTCACCAATGTGAAGGCGACCCGCGCCTCGGACGGTTTCTCGGACACCACCAACGGCAACTGGACGTACAAGCTGGGCCTCGACTGGGAAGTGAACGACTGGCTGCGTTTCCGCGGCACCTACGGCACTTCCTACCGCGCGCCTGCCCTGTTCGAACAATTCCTGGCCGACCAGACGGGCTTCACCTCGCAGCGTAACGCAGACCCCTGCATCCAGTGGGGCCTGAACCTGGCGCAGGGCAATATCAGCCAGCGCTTTGCCGATAACTGCGCGGCCGACGGCGTGCCGGCCAATCACACCGGTGCGGGCGTTTCGACCGCCGTCGTTTCGGGTGGCGGCATCGGCGTGCTGGAGCCGGAAACCTCGAAGGCGTGGACGGCTTCGGCGATCTTCACCCCGCGCTTCGCCTTCCTGCCCGACACCACGTTCAACATCGCGGTTGATTACTTCAACATCGAAGTGAACGGGGAAATCGCGCAGCTCGGTGCCCGCAACGTGATGGCCCAGTGCTACGCTTCGGACTTCTTCCCGACCGATCCGCTGTGCCAGTCGTTCTTCCGCTTCAACGACTTCGACAACGGCACCGCTCCGCCGGAAGCTGCCCAGTACAACGCAACCGGCGGCAACCGGAACAACGTGGCGGTCATCTTCGACAAGTTCTTCAACATCAACAGCCAGCAGAACCGCGGCGTGGACGTGACGACCCGTATCGTTCACGACTTCTCCGGCGACACCACGCTGACCTTCCAGGCGCAGATGACCTGGCAGACGCGTGACCGCGTGGCTCTGTTCAGCGGCCTGTTTGAAGACAATAACGGCGAAGCGGGCGATCCGGTGTGGGTTGGCGACTTCTTCCTCAACCTCGAAACCGGTCCGTGGAACTTCTTCTATGGCCTCGATGTGATCGGCAAGACCAATGACGAAGAAGACTTCATCGACCAGAACGGCACGCTGTGCCCGACCTACCGCTCGCTCGGCACCGTGTGTGTGAACCTGCGCACCCAGGCGCAGTTCTATCACAGCCTGTCGGTCAGCCGCGAAATCAACGACAATTTCCGCATCACGGCGGGTATGTCGAACGTGACCAACAATCGCCCGCCGCGCACCACCCAGATCGGTGGCGACGGCACGCGCAGTCTGGGCCAGGGCCTGCTGTATTCGCAGTATGACCTGCTCGGCCGCCGGGCGTTCGTGAACCTCAACTTCCGCTACTGATCCAGTCGGCAGAAGCTGAAATAACCGGGGCGGCGGGTGACAAACCCGCCGCCCTTGGTTTATCCGCTGTCCTCAACCCCAAAAGCGACAACCGAAAGTTGGCCCTATGGCGCAGCAGCGCACCCCGATCCGGCTCAAGGCCGATACGCTCGACCAGGAAACCGTGAAGTTTGCCAGCCCCCGGCTGCGGCAGTCGATCTTTCTCAATTCGGTGCCCAAATCCGGCTCGCATCTGCTCAAGAACATCATGCGGATGTTCGTGCCGTTGCAGGATCATTACGGGAAGCACTTCATCCAGTGGGGCAATCTGCGCGAACATATTGCTGCTTTCGACCCGCGTCGCCCGCAACTGAGCTGGGGCCATCTGATGTTCACCGACACTTCGGCCGCGCACACCGCCCATGCGCGCAAGATCATCCTTGTGCGCGATCCGCACAGCTGGGTGCTGGCGCGGGCGCGCTTCTATGTGTCCGACCAGTTCGGCGACAATTCCACCGTCATCAAGCAATCCGGTATGTCGGCCGAACATCTCATCAATCTGATGATCTTCGGCATCCACCAGCAGGCGCTTCCGATGCGCGATATGTTCAACCTCACCGCGGTTGCCTGGCGCGGGCCGCAATCGACCTGGGTGAAATACGAAGACCTGGTGCACGCGGTGAAGAATGTGGACACGCCTGCGGGTGAGGCCTTCTTCCTCAAGCTGATGGAACTGGCCGGCCTTCCCGGCCTTCCCGATGACTGGCGCGAGCGGGTAAAGATCGGGTCGGACCGCAAGCAGAGCGGCACCGCGCGCGAGAACCTGCGCGATGTGAAGATCACCATTCCCGACGAACTGAGCGATGAGCACAAGGAACTGATCGCCTATGCCGCGCCGGGGCTGCGCAAGCTTCTGGGCTACGAATAGCAGGCGGGCCGGACATCGCTGCCCGGCCCTGCCCTTGCTTAGCCCACCGTCATCTTCAGCGCGCCGTCGCCTTCGTCGATATGCACCGTTGAGCCGTCGGGGACTTCGCCCGCCAGAATCATCTCGGCCAGCGGATCCTGCACATAACGTTGCACTGCGCGCTTCAATGGCCGCGCGCCATAGACCGGGTCGTAACCCACCCGGCCCAGCCACGCGAGCGCGCCTTCGGTGAGGTCGAGCGTGATCTTGCGATCTTTCAGCAGCTTCTGCACCCGGCCGACCTGAATGGTGACGATCGGCGCCATATGCTCCTGCCCAAGCCGGTGGAACAGGATGATCTCGTCCAGCCGGTTGAGGAATTCGGGGCGGAAATGGGCGCGCACCACGTCCATCACCTGCGGTTCCACTTCCGCCACATCCTGCCCATCGGCCAGGCCCGCCAGATACTGGCTGCCCAGATTGCTGGTGAGGATGATGAGCGTGTTGGAAAAATCCACCACGCGGCCCTGCCCGTCGGTCAGGCGGCCATCGTCGAGCACCTGGAGCAGCACGTTGAACACATCGCCGTGCGCTTTCTCCACCTCGTCGAACAGCACCACCTGATAGGGGCGGCGGCGCACGGCTTCGGTCAGAACCCCGCCTTCATCATAACCGACATAGCCCGGAGGCGCGCCGATCAGCCGGGCGACCGAATGCTTTTCCATGAATTCGCTCATGTCGATGCGCACCATGGCGCTGTCATCGTCGAACAGGAATTCGGCGAGCGCCTTGGTCAACTCGGTCTTGCCCACGCCCGTGGGGCCGAGGAACAGGAAGGAACCCAGCGGACGCTGAGGATCCTTCAGTCCCGCCCGCGCGCGGCGCACGGCCTTGGAAACGGCCTCCACCGCGGCCTGCTGGCCGATCACCCGCGCGCCGATGGCTTCTTCCATGCGGAGCAGCTTCTCGCGCTCGCCCGCCATCATCTTGTCCACCGGGATGCCGGTCCAGCGGGACACGACACTGGCGATGTCATCCTCGGTCACTTCCTCGCGCAGCAGCGCGTTTTCGCTTTGCGCCTGCGCATCGGCAAGCTGCTTTTCCAGCGCGGGAATGGTGCCATAGGACAGCTCACCCGCGCGGGCGAGGTCGCCATTGCGTTGCGCCTGTTCCAGCTCGATCCGGGCGCGGTCGAGGTCTTCCTTGATGCGCGCTTCGGCGTGGATCTTGTCGCGCTCGTTCTGCCAGCGTGTGGTGAGTTCAGCGCTCTGCTGTTCGAGGTTGGCGAGTTCACCGCGCAGGGTGGTGAGCCGATCCTTGCTCGCGGCATCGCTCTCCTTCGCCAGCGCCGATTCCTCGATCTTGAGCTGGATGATGCGCCGGTCGAGATTCTCGATCTCCTCCGGCTTGCTTTCCACTTCCATGCGGATGCGGCTGGCGGCCTCGTCCATCAGGTCGATCGCCTTGTCGGGCAGGAAGCGGTCGGAGATGTAGCGGTTGGACAATTGCGCCGCCGCCACGATCGCGCCATCGGTGATGCGCACGCCGTGGTGCAGTTCGTATTTCTCCTTCAGCCCGCGCAGGATCGAAATCGTATCCTCCACGCTGGGTTCAGTCACGAACACCGGCTGGAAGCGGCGCTGGAGCGCGGCGTCCTTTTCGACATATTTCTGGTATTCATCGAGCGTGGTCGCGCCGATGCAGTGCAACTCGCCGCGCGCAAGGGCGGGCTTCAAGAGATTGCCCGCATCCATGCTGCCTTCGGACGCGCCCGCGCCGATCAGCGTGTGCATCTCGTCAATGAACAGGATGATCTGCCCTTCGGCGCTCTTCACCTCGTCGAGCACGGACTTCAGCCGTTCCTCGAACTCGCCGCGGTATTTCGCGCCCGCGATCATCGCGCCCAGATCAAGGCTCATCAGCGTGCGATCTTTCAGGCTGTCGGGCACATCGCCATTGGCGATGCGCAGCGCCAGCCCCTCGGCAATCGCCGTCTTGCCGGTGCCGGGTTCGCCGATCAGGACGGGGTTGTTCTTGGTGCGGCGGGCAAGGATCTGGATCGTGCGGCGGATTTCCTCGTCACGCCCGATAACCGGGTCGAGCTTGCCATCGCGCGCCGCCTGCGTCAGGTCGCGGGCGAATTTCTTCATCGCGTCATAGGTCGCCTCGGCATTGGCGCTGTCGGCGCTCTTGCCCTTGCGCAGGGCCTCGATCGCGGCGTTGAGCGCCTGCGCGGTCACGCCTGCCGCCGCCAGTGCCTTGCCCGCCCCGGTGGTGGTGGCCAGCGCCAGCGCGGTCAGCAGCCGTTCCACGGTGACATAGGCATCGCCCGCCTTGGTGGCGAGTTGTTCCGCCGAATCGAGCACGCGCACCGCATCGTTATCGAGCCCCGGCGTCGCCTGAGCGCCCGATCCCGAAACGGCAGCAATCTTGCCCAGCGCGGCATCCACCTGCGCCACGGCCAGCCGCGCATCGCCGCCCGCGCGGGCAATCAACCCGGCAGCCATGCCCTCGCTATCCTCCAGCAGCGCCTTCAGGATGTGATCGGGCGTGATCCGCTGGTGGTTCATGCGGATGGCAACGGTTTGCGCGGCTTGCAGAAAGCCCTTTGCGCGGTCGGTAAACTTCTCAAGGTTCATGGGTAAGCCCCTTCCTAATCCATTCCCGTACCAGATAGTGTTGCATTTCCGCAACACAAGTGCCAGCCGGAATCCACCTCGCCTTTCTAGATCGGTGGCGCGACCCCGGATGCAAGCCCCGCCGCCGCCAACGCTGGCCGATGAAGAATGGCGGTTTGTCGAACAGGCCGCCATGATGTGCGTCAAACAGGCCTCTTGCCGAATGACCGATTCCGGCGCTGGACAGCCCCTTCCCCCGTGCTAGTGGATACAGATGAAACCGCATCTCCTCATCACCGCCCTTGCTTCCACCGCGCTGGCCGTGGCGACGCCGCTGCATCCCGCTTTGGCGCAGACGGCCCCCACGTCCGAAGCGCTGCCGCTCGACCTTGCGGCGCTGGTCGCGCAGCTCGACATTCCCTACGAAACCTTCACGCTGGACAACGGCCTCACCACCATCGTCCATACCGATCGCAAGGCGCCGATCGTGGGGGTGACGGTCTATTACCGCGTCGGGTCCAAGCACGAACCGCGCGGGCGCACCGGCTTTGCCCATCTGTTTGAACACATCATGTTCACCGGCAGCGAGAATGTGGCGAATTTCGACATTCCGCTCGAAAGCGCAGGCTCCACCCCCACCAACGGCTCCACCTGGTATGACCGCACCAATTATGTGGAAACCGTGCCCACCGGGGCGCTCGATCTGGCGCTGATGATGGAAGCCGACCGCATGGGCTATCTGCTCGGCGCGGTGTCGCAGGAGCGGCTGGATCAGCAACGCGGCGTGGTGCAGAACGAGAAGCGGCAGGGCGATAACCAGCCTTTCGGCCTGGTCGATTACCGCGTGACCGAAGTGCTGCTGCCCGTGGGCCATCCCTATCGCCATTCCACCATCGGTTCGATGGCCGACCTTTCCGCCGCCAGTCTGGAAGATGTGCAAAACTGGTTCCGCGACAATTACGGCCCCAACAATGTGGTGCTGGCGCTGGCGGGCGATATCGACGCCGCAACCGCGCGGCCAATGGTGGAACGCTGGTTTGGCGATATTGCCCGCGGCCCCGATGTGGCGAGCGTGGCCGCCGGGCCGGTCGATCTGCCCGCCCCGGTGTTTGAGGAAATGACCGATCAGGTCAGCCAGATCCGCGTGACGCGCCACTGGACCGGGCCGGGCCTGAACGATCCCGATGCCGTGCCGCTGTATCTGGGGATGTATGTGCTGGGCGGCCTGCTCACCAGCCGTCTCGACAATGCGATGGTTTACGATGCCGAAGTGGCGACCAGCGTGATGGCCGGGTTCCAGGCGCATGAGCAGATCGGATTTCTGTCCACCCAGTTCGATCTTGTGCCGGGCGGTGATCGGGACACAGCAACCGCGCTGTTCGATGCCGAAATTGCGCGTCTGATTGCCGAAGGGCCAAGCGCGGACGAACTGCGCCGCGCGGCCACGCAGGTCATCGCCGGGCAGCTTGGCTCGCTCGAACGGGTGGGCGGCTTTGGCGGCAAGGGCATGGTGCTGGCCGAAGGGCTGCTCTATTCGGGCGATCCGGCCTTCTACAAGCGCGAACTGGAACGCGTGGCCACCGCCACCCCCGATGACGTGCGTGCCGCGCTGCAGCGCTGGCTGACGCGCCCCGCCTACACGCTCACCATCGTCCCCGGCCCACGCACGCTGGATGGCGCGCTGATGGGCGGATACGGGGACGAGGCCAATTTCCCCCCGCCCGCGCCCGATGCGGGCGGCGGCGTGGTGGCGGCGCGATCCGGCCCCGCGCGCGATCTGCCGCAGCCGGGCGATGTGCCCGCGCTCGATTTCCCGCAGGCTGAGCGCGCCGTGCTGTCCAACGGCGTGCCGGTGACGCTGGTGCGGCGCGAAGCGGTGCCCACCGTCACCGTGGCGCTGGTGCTGGATGCGGGCAGTGTCGTGGACGGCACACAGCACGCGGGGCGGCACGAATTGATGGTGGATATGCTGGCCGAAGGCACGACCAGCCGCGACACCTTCGACATCCTGATCGAGCAGGAGGAGCTGGCTGCATCGGTCACCGCATCGGCGGGCGTGGATGCGACCACGGTCACGCTATCCTCGCTCACCCTCAACCTGCCGCAATCGCTGGGGCTGATGGCCGATATCACGCTGAACCCCTCCTTTGCTGCTGACAGCTTTGGCCGCGTGCAGACCCAGCGCCTGGCCGAAATCGAGGAGGAGCGCACCCAGCCGGGCGCGCTGGCAAGCCGGGCCATGGGGCCGCTGCTGTTCGGCGCGGACAACCCCTATGCGCTCGCCTCCACCATTGGCCGGGCCGATGTGATCGCACGGCTGACGCCCGACGATCTGCGCGCCGAGCACGCCGCCTGGGTGCGGCCCGATCTCGCACGCTTCACCGTGGTGGGCGATATCTCGATGGCCGATCTGCTGCCGCAACTGGAAAGCGCCTTTGGCCAATGGCAAGCTCCTGCCAGCCCCCCGCCGGCCAAGGTGATTGACGCACCCGTGCCGCCTGCCGCTACGCGGCTGGTGGTGATCGACCGGCCGGGCTCGCCGCAATCGGTGCTGATGCTGGGCCGCGTCCTGCCGCTGAAAGGCACCGATCAGGGCAAGGAAGCGCTGGAACTGGCGAACGAGGTGATGGGCAACGGCTTCCTGTCGCGCCTCAACAACGACTTGCGTGAAACGCGCGGCTGGACATATGGCGTGCGTTCCAGCCTGCCCGCGCGCGTGGGGCCGCAGGCGCTGGTCGTCTCCACAGCGGTGCAGGCCGACCGGACAGCCGATTCGATCCGCGTGATCCTTGACCAGATGGAAGCCTTCCCCGCTTCCCGTCCGGTTGACGCAACCGAATTGCAGCGCGTGACCGATGGCAATATTCGCGGTCTTCCCAACCGCTTTGAAACCAATGGGCAGGTGCTCGATGCGCTGCTGGGCAACCAGTTGCTGGGCCGCCCGGACGATTATCAGGAACGTCTGCCCGATATCTACCGCAGCATTGATGCCGATGCGATCAACGCCGCTGCCAGCGCCTATCTCCACCCGCGCGACATGGCGATCGTGGTGGTGGGCGACCGGCGCGTGATCGATCCGCAGTTGGAAACGCTGGGCATGGCGGTGGAATATCTGGCGGCGGAGGAGCTGTAACAGAAAACGGGTTTGATGGGCCCTGCGCGATTTCCCTGTCCGCAGGCCATCGGGCCGATACGGACGCCCGATCAGGCATCCGGCGCCCAAGCTCCGCTCCCTCAAGGGCGCGACGCTGGCGGACGCGCCGTTCTGGGTGCCGTTGATCGCCGCCGCCGTGCTGGCCGCGTTCCGGCTGAAAGGCGGCTGGGTCGCGCCCGCCAACCTTGCCGCAGGCGGGGAGGCGGGGTTTCTGCTGCTGCGCTAGAACTTGTCCGCGCCCTGAAGCTTTCCGCGCCCTAAATCTTTCCGCGCCCTAAATCTTTCCGCGCAAGGCCTGATATGCCGCCGCGCTGACCGTGTTGGCAAGGTTGAGCGAGCGGATCACATCCGACCGCATCGGCAGATGGAACAACCGCCCCGGATGGCGCGCAAGGATGTCGGGCGGGATTCCCTTGGTCTCCCGCCCGAAAACAAGAATCGCATCGTCCGGGTAATCGGGTTCGTAAAAGCTGGTCGAACCAAACTCCTCAAACAGGAACAACTGCTCCTCGCGCGGGGCGCGGTCGGCCAGAAAGGCCTCCCAGTTCGCATATTCGGCAAGCTGCACGTGCGGCCAGTAATCTAGGCCCGATCGCTTGACCCGCTTGTCGGTGATGGTGAAGCCCAGCGGATGGATCAGCACCAGTTCCATCCCCAGCGCCACGCAGGTGCGCCCCACCGCGCCGGTATTGCCGGGGATTTCGGGCTGGACAAGGACAATGGTGATGCTCACGCCGCCCCCAATAGATACCGGCAGGCGCGGCGGGAAGCCCAGACCTGTGCCGATGCGTCGGGCACGGGGCAAATCCTAACGAAACGACAGCGCGCGCCTGCGCTATCGCCCGCAGGGGCGCGCACAGAAACCTTGACCAGCTTGCGCGATAACCGGTTCCATGTCCCCTTCGCTGTCGCCTTTCCGCACCATGGCCCCGCTTATCTGGCTGGGCGCGCTGCTTCCCGTGGCCTTGCTGGCGGCGGTATTCCTGCCCGCAGGCGGGCAGCCGGCCATGCTGTATCCCCTCAGCGGCCAAAGCCCCGCCGATGCGATCGGCTGGGGGAAGGACAATGCCGCACCCTTTTTGGGGCTTTCAAGCCAAGGGGATGCGGCAATTCTGCATCTGTCGGCGGGCAGCAGCGCGCTGGACGCCTTGCGCAGCGGCTTTGTGCCCATCGGCATGGAGGGCGGCATCTGCACCAGCACCAGCACCAGCACCGGCATCGGCACCGGCATCGGCATCGGCATCGGCATCGGCACCCCGGAGTATGCGTCATGAACGATCTCGACAATCTGCGTTTCAAGGGCCTTCGCATCATCGCGCTGATCGCGGCGGGCTGCGGCGCGGTGGGCCTTGGCTACGCCGTCTATGCGGGCGAATGGCTGCTGCCCGTGCTGCTGGCGCTGGTCGCATCCGGCCCCGCATGGCTGGCGATCAGCGGCAATGCCGGCTTGGCCGCGCGCTGCATGGTGGGCGCGGCGCTGCCCGTGATGGCCGCGCTGTTCACCGCCATGGCCAAGGGCAGCGGCTGGATGATCGATATGCACATGACCTTTTTCGCCTTCATGGCGATCGCCGCGCTGCTGGCCGATTGGCGACCCATCGTGGTCGCCACGCTGGTGACCGCCCTGCACCATCTGCTGCTGAACTTTGCCGCGCCGCTTTATGTCTTTCCCGATGGCGCCAATCTGGCGCGCGTGCTGTTCCACGCGGTGGTCGTGCTGGTGGAAGCGGGCGCGCTGGTGGCGCTGTGTTCGCGGCTGGAAGCCTTTGTCATTGGCCAGGCAGAGGAAAAGCGGCGGAATGCCGAGCAGGACGCGCTTATCCGCGCCGAACGCGAGGCGGTGAGCCAAGAGCAGCGCGAAGTGCTGGACAAGGTCGGCGCGCGCCTGAAAGCGCTGGCCGATGGCCGCCTGTCGGATCGCATCGAAAACGCCTTCCCGCCCGATTACGAGGGCCTGCGCACGACGTTGAACGACACGGCGAGCGAATTGCAGGTGCTGGTCGGCACGGTGCTGCAAACGGTGCAGGGCGTGGTAACGGGCGCATCGGAAATCCGCAGCGCGGCCGATGATCTGGCGCGCCGCATCGAAACCGATGCCGAAAGCATGGAGCAGGTCGCGCGCACATCCGGCCAGCTCAACACCGATATGCGCGAAGCCTCGCGCCTGTGCCAGGATGCGCGCGGCGTGACGCAGCGCATGAAGGATCATGTCGATCAGGGCCTGACCACCATCGGCCGGGTGACTGCGGCGATGCACCGGATCGAAAGCTCCTCCGGCAAGATCGAAAGCATTGTCGAAATTATCGATGGCCTTGCCTTCCAGACCAATCTGCTGGCGCTGAATGCCGGTGTGGAAGCCGCACGCGCGGGCGAATCGGGCAAGGGTTTTGCCGTGGTCGCGCATGAGGTGCGGCAATTGGCGCAGCGTTCGGCCGAGGCGGCCTCGTCCATCAAGGGGCTGATCGCGCAATCGAGCGAGGAAGTGCGTCTGGGTTCGGAGCAAGTTGGGCAGATGGACGCGGTGCTGTCCGGCATTGTCGAAAACTTTGCTGCGGTAAACGCGCAAATCGACCAGATCGCGCAGCGTTCGGAAAAGACGGCGGACGATGTGGGGAATATTTCGGGCGCCATTTCGCGGCTCGAAAGCTCGCACCAGCAGAACGCCGCCATGGTGGAGCAAAGCAGCGCGGCTGCGCACGCGCTGTCCGCCATGGCAAACGCGCTGCGGCAAAGCGTGGCGCGCTTCGAGGACGGGGGCAGCGGGGCAGAACCTGCCCGGGCGCGCGATCTGAAAGCGGCGTGACGGGCCTGTGGCCGAGCGCCGCCCGTCCTCCACAATTCCGCTTGTCAATTCGCCAATTTCTGCCAGCTAGAAAGATGGGGGGTCGTAAAACACCGCGATTGCGCGGCTTTTTGTGGTCTCGTCACTCTGGGAACGCAAAAGGATTACCTTTATGAAATCGGGAATTGTCGGGATGGCAGCGCTGCTGCTTGCCGGGGCGCTCGCCCCTGTCCAGGCGCAAGACGGCGCTGCCTGCGAATTGCACGTTTTCCCCACGGTGGAAGGCCAGGCCGTCACCACAGGCTGGCTGTCCGGACTGGGCGTGATCGGCGCCGTGGCCGATGCTGCCGCGAACGAGGACCGCAATGTCTCTGACGCCGATTACCTGCGCGATGCGCTGGGGCCGCGCTTTCAGGTTGCCGCGTTCCAGACGATTGACCTGGCCTCGGCCGTTGGACTGCCGGCAGGAACGCAGGTGATCTACGAAACGCCGATCGCGGACCGCGATGTCACCACCGAAGTGCGCACAAGGCTGACCGAAAGCACGGCCGCCTGTTATGCCGAATTGATCGTGACGCAGAACCTTTATGCCAAGCGGGCGATCTATGGCCGCTCGCTCAACAACCGCTTCATCTTCAAGGACTTCCGGGGCGGAGTAACTCAGGCCGAGATGGTGCGCGGGCGCGGCGGCAACGGGTTGTCGCAGTTCCCGCCGGAAACGCCGGAGGGCCGCGACGCCACCAATGCCGATTTGCGGCAGGCTTTCCTTGCCAATTTCGGCGAATATGCCGCGCGCTTCCAGTAAGCGCCGGCAGGTGAACCGCCGGCTGGTTGCAGCAGCGTGGGGAGGGGCGGTGCTGCTGGCATGGCAGCCCGCCCCTGCCCTTGCCCGTCCCGAACCTTTCGTTCCCGCCGAAGCGCGCCAGATGGCATCGCCGCGCCCGGTGGCGGTGTTCCTGCCGCAGCAGCGAATCGCCAGCAGCATTGAACTGGGCCGCATCGCTTTCCCCGCAGGCGGCGGCGGCGCGCTGGGCGCGATCATCATCAACGGCAATAACGATATTCCCGAACGGCTGGCGAACAGCGCGCTGGAACGGGCCGAAGGCTGGATTGCGCCGCTGGTGGCTGCTCTCGATGGTTTCGACATCACCCCCCTTGCCAGCAGCGCCACGCTTGCCGCGCTGGAACAGACCGGGTGGCTGGGCACGGTGCAGCTTGACCTGCTGAACGGGGAAATCCCGCAGGTGCAGGCAGGCGGATCGAACGGCGTTCTCGTCTCCACCACCTATGGCATCGGCCTGTTCGGCCCTGCCGCCAACAGCAATGCCGCGGTGCGCGCGACCGGCGAAACCATCACCGCGATGGAGCGCGACTTTGCCGCCGCCTATCCCGATGCGGAAGAACGCGCGCAAGTGCTGTGGCGCTACCAGATGTCGCCCGATTTCACGCAGGTGCAGGTGATTGCCGATATCACCCTTGTCCGCCGGAATGCGTTGGAGCCCTCCTACAAGCAGCAGGTGATCGCGCTTGTCCGCTTGCCGCGCCCGTCCTTTATCGAGGAGGAAAATGTCGCGCGCTGGGCTGCGAATGACGGCGCGCTTGCCCGCACGGCGCTGACCACTGCCTTTGCCCGCGTCGGGCAGGTGCTGCCGCAGGTTCTGGCGCTGGACCGTGCAGGCTATGCCGCCGCCACGGACCGCCGCCGCGAAAGTGCCACCGTTGCCGGCTTTCACGGGCCGGTGCTGCTGCGCGATGCGGGTGGCCCGGTGATCTGGGCGCGCGATGGGGATCAGCGCTTCGCCGCCTTCGTGACGGCGCAGAATGCCAGCGAGTAACGCGGCCTGAAATACCTGAAGGCGGAGCTGCTAGCCCAGCTTCGCCTTCAGCACCTGGTTGACCAGCTGCGGGTTGCCCTTGCCCTGCATCGCCTTCATCGTCTGGCCCACGAAGAAGCCGAACAGCGCTTCCTTTCCGCCCTTGTACTGTTCCACCTTGTCGGCATTGGCGGCCAGCACCGTGTCAACCGCCGCCTCAATCGCGCCGGTGTCGCTGGTCTGCTTCAGGCCCTCGGTCTCGGCAATCTCGGCCGGATCGCGCCCCGTTTTCAGCACGATCTCGAAGATTTCCTTGGCCTGACCGCCGCTGATCTCGCCCGCGTCCTGCATCTTCAGGATTGCGGCTTGCGCCTGTGCGGTGGCATTGGCGGGATCAGCCTCCTCGCCCAGCGCCTTCATCACGCCCGGCGCGACCGAGAGCGACCAGTTGGCGACCTGCGTCGCCACCTTGGCATCCGGCTTGCCCAGCGCCGCGGCGGTGGCCGCCAGCAGAGTTTCGAAACGGGCGAAAGTCTCCACCTCCGCCGTCAATTCGCGGGCGTTGTAGTCCGACAGGCCCAGTTCGCCGGTATAGCGCGCACGCTTGGCATCGGGCAGTTCGGGCAAGCTGGCGCGGCAATCGGCCAGAAAGGCATCGTCCAGTTCCAGCGGCAGCAGGTCGGGATCGGGGAAATAGCGGTAATCGTGCGCATCCTCTTTCGACCGCATCGACCGCGTGGTGCCGGTGCCGGGGTCGAACAGGCGCGTTTCCTGCACCACCTTGCCGCCGCGCTCGATCAAGTCGACCTGGCGGCTGGCCTCATACTCGATGGCGGCCATGACAAAGCGCACAGAATTGACGTTCTTCGTCTCGGTCCGCGTGCCAAACTCCTCACCCGGACGGCGCACCGACACGTTCACATCCGCACGCATGGAGCCTTCCTCCATGTTCCCGTCGCACGATCCGACATAGCGCAGGATCTGCCGCAGCTTGCGCACATAGGCGCCCGCTTCGGCCGGGGAGCGCATATCGGGGCGGCTGACAATTTCCATCAGCGCCACGCCCACACGGTTGAGGTCAACATAAGACATGGTCGGGTGCTGATCGTGCATCAGCTTGCCCGCATCCTGTTCCACATGGATGCGTTCGATGCCGATCCATTTGTCTTGCGGAATGCCCGCCTTCTCGTCCGCCTCGATCAGCAGTTTCCCCTCGCCCACCAGCGGGTGATAAAGCTGGCTGATCTGGTAGCCCTGCGGCAGATCGGCGTAGAAATAGTTCTTGCGGTCGAACCGGCTCCACGCGTTGATTTGCGCGTCAATCGCCATGCCGGTGCGCACCGCCTGCCGGATGCATTCGCGGTTGGGCACGGGCAGCATACCCGGCATCGCGGCATCGATCAGGGAAACCTGCGCGTTCGGCTCTGCGCCAAAGGCGGTGGCCGCGCCCGAAAACAGCTTGGCCTTGGACGTGACCTGCGCGTGGACTTCCAGGCCGATCACAACCTCCCATTCGCCCGTTGCGCCCTGAATGCGGTAATTGCTCATTTCGTCATGTCCTCGTCAGCCGCGTCGCGGTTGCGCGTGTCGAAGCGCGCCTCGCCATGATCGACGTTTTTCGCCACCCATCGGGCCACCAGAAATGTGACCGGCACAGCCAGCACAACAGCCCCCCCGGTGATGATCAGGGCGGTGTCCGGCACCCAGCCGGCTTCGGGGGTCACCACCACTTCTCCGGTTTCGCGCTGAACCCGGCGCGGCTTTCAATCGCCAGACCGGCATTGAGCACCGCCTGCTCGTCAAAAGCCGGGCCGATGATCTGGAGGCCGAGCGGCAACCCCTCCTTGTTGAGACCGCACGGCACGCTCATCGCGGGCAGGCCGGCAAGGCTGGCGGGCACCGAGAACACATCGTTCAGATACATCGCCAGCGGGTCTTGCGTCTTGTCGCCCAGCGCAAAGGCTGCCGTGGGCGTGGTGGGCGCCAGGATCACGTCGCAGACCTTGAACGCCTCGACAAAGTCGTTCTGGATCAGCGTGCGCAGCTTCATCGCCTGCGTGTAATAGGCATCGTAGAAACCGGCGCTGAGCACATAGGTGCCCAGCAGGATGCGGCGCTTCACCTCGTCCCCGAAACCGGCGGCGCGGGTGGCGGCATACATATCCTGCAAGCCTGCGCCATCGGGCAGATCGCGCAGGCCGTAACGCACCCCGTCATACCGGGCGAGGTTGCTGGAGGCTTCTGCGGGCGCGACGATATAATAGGCGGGCAGCGCATATTTGGTGTGCGGCAGGCTGATATCGACCACTTCGGCCCCGGCATCCTTCAGCCAGGCAATGCCATCGTCCCAGCTTTTGAGGATTTCGGCATCGGTGCCCTCCATCCGGTATTCGCGCGGGATGCCCACCGTCTTGCCGCGCAGGTCGGCATTGAGACCCGCCGACCATTCGGGCACGGGCATATCCAGCGATGTCGAATCCTTGGGATCGAACCCGGCCATCGCTTCGAGCATGATCGCGCAATCTTCCACGCTGCGCGCCATTGGCCCCGCCTGATCGAGGCTGGAGGCAAAGGCGACAATGCCCCAGCGCGAGCAGCGGCCATAGGTCGGCTTGATGCCCGAAATGCCGGTAAAGGCGGCGGGCTGGCGGATCGACCCGCCGGTATCGGTGCCGGTGGCCGCCGGGCACAGCCGCGCGGCAATCGCGGCGCTGGAACCACCCGAAGAACCGCCGGGTGCCAGTGGGGCGTTGCCGCCATCCTTGCGCCGCCAGGGCGAGACGACATTGCCGAAATAGCTGGTCTCGTTGCTCGACCCCATCGCGAACTGGTCAAGGTTCAGCTTGCCCAGCATCCCTGCGCCCGCATCCCACAGCTTTTGGCTGACGGTGCTTTCATAAGGCGGGATGAACCCTTCGAGGATGTGGCTGGCCGCCGTGGTCTGCACGCCCTGCGTGGCGAACAGGTCCTTCATGCCGATGGGCACGCCCGCCATCTTGCCCAGCGGCTTGCCTGCCGCACGGTCGGCATCGACCGCTTCGGCGGCGCGGATCGCATGGTCGGGCGTGGTGACGATAAAGGCGTTGAGCTTGGCCGCTTCGGCCACATTGGCGTTGAAGGCTTCGGCCACTTCCACCGCGGTGAAATCGCCTGCGGCCACGCCGTCGCGGATGGCTTTCACGCCAAGATCGGTCAAATTGGTCATTATTCGATCACCTTGGGCACGCCGAAAAAGCCGTTCTGCGCCATGGGCGCATTGGCGAGGATGGCATCGCGCTTGTTCCCGCCGGTCAGCGGATCGGCATCGACCACATCGTCACGCAGCCGCAGCGCCTGCGGAATGACGGCAGTCATGGGCTGCACAGCGGAGGTGTCGACCTCGCCCAGCTGTTCCACCCAGGCGAGCAGATTGTTGAATTCGCCCACCATGCGGTCGAGATCGCTCTCGTCCACCTTGATGCGCGCCAGCGCGGCGATCTTCGCCACTTCTTCACGGGTTACAGACATGGATTGGGCACTAGCGGGGCGCGGGCCAGCCTTCAAGCGGGCAGAGCGTCAGCAGCAGCCCTAATCGACCGGCACGCCCACGCGCCGCCCGTTGACATAGATCGCGCGGCGCGTCTCCTCGCGCAATTCGACCTCGGCATCGCGCGTGAAGGGCGGCAATTGCCCATCCTGCGCCAGCGGGTAGATGGGATCGGCGCGGCCATCCGGCCCGCCCAGAACGAAGCGTTCGAAATTGTAACCTTCAACCAGCGCGATTTCGCGGCGACCCTCGGCATTGCGCCCCAGATCGAGCGCGATGCACGCCTCGGCACAGCGCCAGCTTTCGGTGGTGAGGAAATCGAGCACTTCGGCGCGCAGTTCCTCACTGTCGGGCTGGACCCGCAGGCGCGCGGCCACATCGCCGCGTGTGGGCGTTTCCAATCCGCGCCAGACCCGCATGGTCTGTGCCGCCGCCGCGCGGGCCAGGCGGCCCACCTCGCCCTCCCGCTCACCCAGCCGGGCCAGCGCCTGCCGCCCGGCATCGCCAAAATCCCAGCGCAGGGCGGAATAATCGAACGCCTCCACGCTCACCCGCCCCGCATCCAGCCGCGCGACCTGATTACGCGCTGAAATTGCGCCAAAATCCCACAGCGGCAAGGCGAGGATCAACGCCAGAATGCCCGTAGCTGAAGCAAGGTTGAGGTTAGCCCGGCGCAGATAGGTCGCCCATCCGCTGACCCGCCCCTGCGCCAGACCGACGGCATAGGCAATGCCGTAAGCCACCGCCACGGCAATGCAGATCAGCGCCCAGATACGTTCGGGCGTCAGGCCGTGCTGATGCACGCGGATGCCCATCGACACGGCGGCAAACACGCTGAGCGGCAGCACGCCCGCCGCCAGCACCATGGCAACGCCGCGCAGGATGCGGCTGCGGCTGGTGGCCACATCATCGTCGCGCATGATCGCGTTGGTGAGCACGAAGCAGCCCACCGCGCAGGCCAGCAGCACCGGCGTTGCCGAATCGGTGGCATCCCACAGCGCCTGCCCGCCCGATGCCAGCAGCGCGACCAGAAACACCACCAGCGCCAGCGCCAGTGGCACGGCCAGCAGGGACAGCACGATCAGGACGACGTTCTGCAAGCTGGAGATGATCTTGAGGTTATTGCGCAGCACACCCAGCGCGGTGCCGAAGGCCGCGCCGCTCCACATCCAGCCGAACCAGCCCTCGCGCGTCAGATCCTCGATCAGATTGATGCCGACAAGGCCCAGCAATCCGTCGAGCAGGAACAGCATCAGCCACGACAGGCCGGTAAAGGCCAGCGCGCCCGCGCCGCTGATGGCATCGGTCCAGACGTGAAAATGGGTGAGCTTGTAATCGGTATTCAGGCGCGTGCGGTGAAACCCCGCCTGAAACAGCGGCAGCGCGATAACGCTGGCAAACACGCCTGCGGCAAAGGCAAAATGCTGTCCGGCATAGGCCTCTTCGAAACGCAGCACGTGCCAGGCAATGCCCGCCATGACCGCGCCGAGGCCCAGCGCGAAAACCGCCACGGACTTCCAGTTGCGCGGATCGAGCGCAAAGGCCGCCGCCAGCGCAGCAAAGAAGATGAACGCCGCACCGGCACCTGCCAGCGGTTGCGGATCGCTGCCGTCAAAAAGAAAATGGAGCCCCAGCCCGCCACAAGCCAGCAAAGCGGCAAGGACGAAGGGCCGGGGCTCCCAATCTTCCAGCAGGTTTTCGGGGGCGGGCGCGGCACTCACCTGCTCATCCCCCGCAGCCATTGGCCGTTATTGGCCCGGAGCCGGAGTGGCACCGGGTGCGCCCGGTTCAGGCTGCTGCGCGGCCATGATCGTGTTGATCTGCGTCACCCGCTCCTGCAGCTGCTCCTGCGTCAGGAATTCGTGCAGCGTGACTTCGAAGGTCAGATCGGCATTGGCGGGAATGGGCGAACCGGCGGGCGGATTTGCGCCGTAGGCCAGCGCGGCGGGGATCTCGACCTTGTACTTGCCGCCCTTCTGCATCTGCAAAATCGCCTGGCGGAAGCCGGGGACCACGCCCTGCAATTCCATATAGGAACCTTCCGGGATCAGATCGGCAATCGCTTCGGGAATTTCAGGGCGCGGCGGCGACTGGTCGAACACCGTGCCATCGGCCAGCTTGCCGACATATTCCACGAACACCGCATCGGTTTCCTGCGGGCTGGGGCCCGTGCCGGCGGTGATGACTTCAACATCGACCGTATCGGGCCGCGTCAGGAACCAGGCCACAGCGCCAGCCAGGGCCGCGCCCACCAGCACGCCCAGCCAGAACTTCATCATCGAACCAGACGCAATCGGCTGGAGCGGAACGCGGGTAACTTCGGCCATGAAATGATCCTGCTGTTATCAGAACAAATTTGGGGAAGCCGGATGCAAAAGAGGCGCCGGAGGATTCCCTCAGGCGCCCCGTTTGGCCCAGCTTGGCAATTCGCGCAAGCGGCGCTTACTTGGAACCGTCACGCTCCATCCGCTTGCGCTCCATCTTGCGGGCGCGGCGGACAGCGGCGGCCTTGTCGCGGGCGCGCTTTTCGCTGGGCTTTTCGTAATGGCGGCGCAGCTTCATTTCGCGATACACGCCTTCACGCTGCAGCTTCTTCTTGAGCGCGCGCAGGGCCTGCTCCACATTGTTATCGCGAACGATGATCTGCATAAACCAATGCCACCTTTTCTAATCTGCCAATGGCCAGAGCCCGCGAGCGATCGGCGCGGGATGCACCATATTGAACCAATGACGGTATAATACCAATGAAACTTGCGCCGAATCCGATACGGACCGGCCTCAGGTGGCGCGCCCTATGCCAAATCGCGGCGAAAGGCAAGCATATGCGGCGCGCCTGCGCGGCGGCAGGGCGAAACACTTCCGAAATGCCGATCTTGCAGCTAAGGGAGCGGGCATGACAGCCACTCCCCCGCTTCTCGCCACGCTCTATGTCGCCCTGGGCGGCGCCACCGGGTCCATTCTGCGCTATCAGACCGGCCGCTGGATGACCGCCTGGCTTGGCCCGGTGCCCATGGGCGTGTTCCCCTGGGCAACGCTGGCCGTCAACACGATCGGCAGTCTGGCGATGGGGCTGCTGGCCGGTATCCTGCTGCGCATGGGCGGCGATACGGACAGCTGGCGGCTGCTGGTCGGCGTGGGCCTGCTGGGCGGTTTCACCACCTTTTCTGCCTTCAGCCTTGAAATGGCGATGCTTATCCAGCGCGGGCAATTGGGCCTGGCCGGGATTTATGCGCTGCTTTCGCTCGGCCTTGGCGTAACCGGGTTGATCTTCGGCCTCACCGTGTCGCGGATCGGCGCATGAGCTTCGATCCCACCCGCCCCGATGCGGCGGTGCGCCAGTTCACCGTTGCGCCGGATGATGACGGGGTGCGGCTGGACCGCTGGTTCAAGCGGCATCTGCCGCAGGTCGGCTTTGGCACCGTATCGCGCTGGGCGCGCACGGGTCAGTTGCGGGTGGATGGCAAGCGGGTGAAGCCCGAAGATCGCCTTGCCGCAGGGCAGGTGCTGCGCGTGCCGCCGGGCGGCGATGATGCGGGCAAGCCCGCCCCCAAGCGGCGTGAATTGTCGCCGCAGGAAGAAGCCATGGCCGAGGCGATGCTCATCCGCCGCAGCAAATCGGCGCTCGTGCTCAACAAGCCGCCGGGCCTTGCCACGCAAGGCGGCACCAGGACCACGAGCCATGTCGATGGCCTGCTCGATGCCTATGCCGATCCGGGCGAACCGCGCCCGCGCCTTGTGCACCGGCTGGACAAGGATACGTCGGGCATCCTGCTGGTCGCCCGCTCGCCCGGCAGCGCAGCGTTTTTTTCCAAGCGGTTTTCCGGGCGCAGCGCCAAGAAGATCTACTGGGCGCTGGTGGTGGGCGTTCCGGACGTGAAGGAAGGCACGATCGAGGCGCCCATCGGCAAGCAGCCGGGCAGCGGCGGCGAGAAGATGCAGGTCGATATCGAAAACGGCCAGCCGGCCAAGACGCTCTACCGCGTGGTCGAACGCGCGGGCAACAGCGCGGCATGGGTGGAATTGCAGCCGCTGACCGGGCGCACGCACCAGCTGCGCGTGCACATGGCCGCCATCGGCCATCCCATCGTGGGCGACGGCAAATATGGCGGGCCGGCCGCGTTCCTGACCGGCACGATCAGCCGCAAGATGCACCTGCACGCGCGCCGTCTGATTATCGAGGAGCCGGGTGGCGGCGTGATCGACGAAACCGCCCCGCTGCCCGAACATTTTGCCGCCAGCATGGAACAGCTCGGCTTTGACGAGAATGACAGTGCGGCCGAACCCGATCGCGGCCGTGTTCCCCGCTCGAAGGAGGAGGAAAAGCAGGCGGCCAAGGCCCATGCCAAGCAATACCGCAAGGCCCGCCGGGGCGAACGCAAGGTGCGTTCCGAAGGCGGCGCACGCACCGGCAAGCGTCCGCCCGCGAAGAAGGCCTCCGCAAAGGTCGCCGCGCGCAAACAAGCGGCTGGCAAACCGGCTGCTGGCAAGCCGGGAGGGGCCAGCAAGCCGGGCCGCCCGCGCAAATGAGCCGATCTGCTGTTCGCCTCGCGATCTTCGATTGCGACGGCACGCTGACCGATGGACAGGCCGCCGTCTGCCGCGCGATGGACGTGGCGTTCAATCTGGCCGGCCTGCCCGCCCCCGATCCGCAGGCCGTGCGCCGCATTGTCGGCCTCAGCCTGCCGCAGGCGGTGGCGCGGCTTGCCCCCGATGCGCCCGGAGAGCAGCTGATGCGCGCGGTCGATGCCTATAAGCAGGCTTTCCGCGCTGCGCGGATGGACGGGTCGCTGCACGAACCGCTTTACCCCGGCATTGCCGGGCTGATCGCAGGGCTGAAAGCGCGCGGCTGGCTGCTGGGCGTCGCCACCGGCAAGAGCGACCGGGGCCTGCGCTCCACGCTGGCGACGCACGGCCTGCTCGATCATTTCACCACGCTGCAAACCGCCGACCGGCACCCGTCCAAGCCCGATCCCGCCATGCTGCTGGCCGCGCTGGCGGAGGCCGAGGCCGAAGGCGGGGCGCCCCCCGCGTCGGCGGTGATGATCGGCGATACGGTGTATGACATGGTAGCCGCGCGCGCTGCCGGCATTGCCGCCATCGGGGTTGCCTGGGGCTATCACGAGGTGCAGGAACTGGCCGAAGCCGGGGCGCAAGGCGTGGCTCGCAATGCGGCCGAACTGGAGGAGATGATCAATGCCCTCACCTGAAGACGACGCCCGCGCCAAGGGGCGCTTCATGATCATCAACCTGATGCGGATCGGCGGGATCGCCATGATCCTGATGGGCATTGCCGTGGTGCAGGGGATGATCAGCCTGCCCGAATGGACCGGCTATGTGCTGATCGTGCTGGGCATGATGGAAACCTTCCTCGTGCCCACCCTGCTCGCCCGTGTGTGGAGCAGCAACGACCGCAATCCCCCTTCACCGCCCGGAACCCGATGAAACGTTTTTACAAGGAAGTCACCGCTGCCCCGGTTGAGGGCGGCTGGCAGGTGATGCTGGATGGCCGGCCCATCCGCTCGCAAGGCGGATCGCCGCAGATCGTGCCGACACAGGCGCTGGCCGAGATGCTGGCCGCCGAATGGCGCGATCAGGGCGAGGTGATCGACACCGCCCGCTTTGCCATGCGCGACATGGCCGATTACGCGATCGACGTGGTGGCGAAGGAACGCGGCGAGGTGATCGAAAAGCTGCTCACCTATGGCGATACCGATACGCTGCTCTACCGCGCCGATCCGGACGAGCCGCTGTATCAGCGCCAGCGCGCCGTTTGGGAGCCGGTGGTCTGCGCGTGCGAGGCGCGCCACGGCATCGCCTTTACCCGCATCAGCGGCGTGGTGCACCGCCCGCAAAAGCACGAAACACTGGCCGCGCTGCGCGCCCGGCTGGAAGCGCTGGACAGCTTCACGCTGGCGGGCCTGTTCAACCTCACCACGCTCGCCGCTTCGCTCATCACGGGCCTCGGCGTGCTGGAAGAGAGCGCGGATGTGCCCGCCCTGTTCACCGCCGCCAATGCGGAGGAAGACTGGCAGGCCGAACTGTGGGGCTGGGATCCTGTAGCCGAAGACCGCCGGGCCTTGCGCGCCGAAGCCTTTGCACTGGCGGCGGAATTCGTGAAGGCGGCGCAGGCCTAATTCGGGCCTAACCCGGCATCACCCCACCCACTGCGCCACTTGCGCGGCCACATCGTTGGCGGCGCGGTTCATGGCCGGGGCGACCGCGGCGGCGGTGGGCAGCACGCCGGTCTCTTCGCTTTCGAAACGGCGCTGGCGGATCGTGCCGTCCGGCTGGCGCAGCACGGCATCGAACCGCACGACCACGCGCGACATTGCCGCGTCGTAATCCATCGCCAGCAATTCGCCATCGAGTTGCGTGCGCGCGCCGTATTCCAGTTCCCCGCCGGTCACGACCATGCGGCTGCCGCCTGCGCGGATGGTTTCCACCAGCACGCGCTGGAACAGGCTGGCGGGCTTTTCCACCCAGAAGGCATCGGCCAGATAGGCCAGCGAATTGCCGCCCGTCTGCACCGGCACGCGCGCCACATCCAGATGGCGCGGCACGGCCGGCACGGCCACCGCCAGCGCGTTGTCCAGCCGGCCTTCGCGCATGGTTCCTGTGGCCACGGTAGCGGTGGAGGTGAGCGTCAACAGCTGTTCAGGCGCCTTGCCGCCGCCAATGCCGACATTGACGCAACCCGCCAACACAACGGCGCCCAGCGCGGCACAAAGGGGCTTGACGATCATGGACGATACTCCGGCAAAGGACGGCTGCCCAGAAGCGAACCGGCACCTTCGTTTTCAAGGGTCTGCGTCAGGCCGCGCAGGCTTTCGCTGGTGCGCCTGAGGTCGCGCATCGTCGCCTCGGCAGCGGGCAGCGTCTCTTCGTTCAATTGCCGCGTGACCGGCTCCACTTGGGCCAGACTGGCGCGCAAGGCATCGGCGGCCTGCCGTGCGGATTGCAGCGTGGTGCGCATTTCCGTGGCAAGCGGCTTGCCTTCCTGTTCCAGCAGGGCGTTCGCGCCATCCAGCGTGCGTTCGAAAGCCGCCAAGGTTTCGGTCGATTGGGCCAGCGTCACCTGCAATTCGGCCATGGTGCGGCGCACTTCGGGAGAAGCGCCCGCCAGTTCCGCACTGATGGCATTGGTATTGCGCAAAATACCGGCAATCGCGTTCTGGTTGTCATCGTCCAGCACACGCGTCAGCCGGTCGGTCAGCGTGGCGAGTCGTTCCAGCAGCAGCGGCGCGCTGGAGAGGATTTCGTCAATCGCGCCGCCGGCGGGCGGGATCACCGGCACGCCTTCGGGGCAATCGGTGGTTTCGCAGGTGATCGGCGGTGCGCCGCGCCGTGCACCTTGCAGGTTGAGAGTCGATACGCCGGTAAAGCTGAACGAGATCGAGGCGGTGGTGCCCACCAGAATGGGCACATCGTTCTGCACCTTCACCCGCACGCGGAC
Organism: Alteraurantiacibacter palmitatis; assembly: GCF_037154115.1. NCBI lineage: Bacteria > Pseudomonadati > Pseudomonadota > Alphaproteobacteria > Sphingomonadales > Erythrobacteraceae > Alteraurantiacibacter > Alteraurantiacibacter palmitatis. The sequence goes on from NZ_JBANRO010000014.1 coordinate 61,171, forward strand.
ATATTCGGGATCGCGCTCCCACAGCTGGATTTCGCTGACCTGCCCCACCGGCACGCCGGCAAAGGCCACCTGCGATCCGCGCGCCAGCCCGCCCACCGATTGCTGGAAGAAGATATCATATTCCTTCTGCTGCGAATCGCCCAGCCGGGCCAGCCACACGAAGAAGCCGGCGGCCAGCGCCATCAGCAGCAGCGTGACGGCCCCCACCCAGATATGATTGGCGCGTGTTTCCATCTCAGCTGCCTATGCCTCCCCTTGCGCCGTCTTGTCCAACGGTTTGGCAGCCGGGCCTGCCGGAGCCGCGCGTTCCGAAGCCGCGTTGCCTTGCGGAACAAGGCCGGCCGATTGCAGCGGCCGGGCCGCCTGCGCCACGCGCCCGCGCGGCCCGTTGAAATATTCCTGAATCCACGGATGATCACTACGCAGCAATTCGGCAATTGTGCCCACCGCGATCACTTTTCCATCCGCCAGCACCGCCACCCGGTCGCAAATGGCGTGCAGCGTGTCGAGATCGTGGGTGATCAGGAACACGGTGAGCCCCAGCGTATCGGTCAGTTCGCGCAGCAATTCGTCGAACCGTGCAGCCCCGATGGGGTCCAACCCTGCGGTAGGTTCGTCCAGAAACAGCAATTCGGGATCGAGCGCCAGCGCGCGCGCCAGCCCGGCGCGCTTCTTCATACCGCCCGACAATTCCGACGGATATTTCGCCGCCGCCTCGGGCGGCAGGCCGGAAAGTATCGTCTTGTAGATCGCAATCTCGTCCAGCAGGCGGGGTGAAAGTTCCGGATAGAACTGCTTGAGCGGCACCTGCACATTCTCGCCCACGGTCAGCGTGGAAAACAGCGCGCCGCCCTGGAACAGCACGCCCCAGCGGTTGCGGATGCCCACCACTTCGTCCGCGTGTTCCCCGGTTATTTCATGGCCCAGCACCTCGATCGTGCCTTCATCGGGGATCTGCAGGCCGATAATGCTGCGCATCAGCACCGATTTGCCCGTGCCCGATCCGCCGACCACGCCGAGGATTTCGCCCCGGCGCACTTTCAGGTCGAGGTTTTCATGCACCGCCACCTTGCCAAACCGGTTGGTCAGACCCTTGATAATGATGGGATAATCGCCGGTAAAGGCGGCCACTTCCACATCGGGGTTCGGCTCCAGCGACGCGATGTCAGTTGGGGTTTCGGTCTCGCTCATGCCGCGCTCACACCCAGCCGATTTCGCTGAAGAACACGGCGAAGAAGGCATCGAGCACGATCACCATGAAGATCGCCTGCACCACCGCCTTGGTGGTGCGCGCGCCCACTTCTTCGGCATTGCCGCGCACCTGCAGCCCCTGGTAGCAGCCCGACATCGCCACGATCAGGCCGAACACCGGCGCCTTGGCCATGCCGACATAGAAATCATGGATCGGCACCACTTCCTGAATCCGCGCCAGGAAGGTGAGGAAGGGGATGCCCAGCGTCAGATCAGCCAGCACCGCCCCGCCCAATATGCCCATGCAGGCCGAAAAGAAGCCCAGCAGCGGCATCATCAGCACCGCCGCCAGAATGCGCGGCACCACCAGCGCTTCCATCGGGGAGACGCCGATCGTGCGCATTGCGTCGATTTCCTCGGTCAGCTTCATCGTGCCCAATTGCGCGGCAAAGGCGCTGCCCGAACGGCCCGCCACCATGATCGCGGTCATCAGCACACCCAGTTCGCGCAAGGTGATGCGCCCCACCAGATTGACGGTCAGCGTCTCCGCCCCGAACTGGCGCAATTGCACCGCACCCTGCTGCGCGATGACGATGCCGATCAGGAAGCTCATCAGGCCGATGATCGGCAGGCTGGTCACCCCCACCAGTTCCATCTGGTGCACCAGCGCCCGCAGGCGGAAACGGCGGGGATGCGTGAAAACGCCGAAAAAGGCGGCCACGACCGCGCCCAGAAAGGACAGGATGCGCCGGAAACCGCCGAGAAAATCATACACCCAGGCGCCAACCTGCCCGGTGACCGAACGGAAAACCCCCTCGCGCGGAGGGGACACGGCCGCTTCGCTGCTGCTGGCCGATACCGCTTCCATCAGCACTTCGGCCTGCGAAGTAGCGCCGATGATATCCGCGCCGTTCGCCTCCGCAAAGCGGTGGATCACCCAAGCGCCCACCGTATCGACCGGATTGGCGCGTGACATATCGATGAACTGCACCGGCTCGTCCAGCTTGCGCAGCGCGGCGTCGAGCCGGCCAATGGTGGAAACCAGCAAGGGGCCTTCCACCACCAGCGTTGTTCGCCCGCCAGCTTCTTCCAGATGGTATTCGGCCCATTCGCGCATCGGGCCATCCTATGCTGGCAAATCGGGGCAGGGGCAAGGCAAAGCGGGTTCGTTTCGGTGCATCCGGCGTGTAAAGCGGGCATTGCCCTTGGCCCGGCACACTGGCAAAGGCGCGAGCATCATGACGCGCGAATTGCCCAAGACTTTCGACCCCGCCGCGATAGAGGCGAAATGGTATGCCCATTGGGAGGCGAACGGCTGTTTCCGGCCCCATCGGCCCGATGCCCAGCCCTTCACCATCGTCAACCCGCCGCCCAATGTGACGGGGAGCCTGCATATCGGCCACGCGCTCGACAACACCTTGCAGGACGTGGTGATCCGCTACGAGCGGCTTCGCGGCAAGGATGCGCTGTGGGTGGTGGGCACCGACCATGCCGGCATCGCGACGCAGATGGTGGTCGAACGCCAGATGGAAGCGGCGGGTGACAAGCGCACCAATTACACCCGCGAAGCCTTTGTCGAGAAGGTGTGGGAGTGGAAGGCGGAAAGCGGCGGGCAGATCACCCGCCAGCTGCGCCGCCTGGGCTGTTCGATGGACTGGAGCCGCGAACAATTCACGATGGACCCGCATTTCACGCGCGCCGTGGTGAAGGTGTTTGTCGACCTGTATAACCGCGGCCTCATCTACCGCGACAAGCGGCTGGTGAACTGGGATCCCAAGCTGAAGACCGCGATTTCCGATCTGGAAGTGGAAACGCGCGAGGTGAAGGGCAACTTCTGGCACTTCAAATATCCGCTGGCCGATGGCGTGAAGCTGGATAACGGGCAGGACTTTATCGAAGTCGCCACCACGCGGCCTGAAACCATGCTGGCCGATATGGCGGTGGCGGTGAACCCGGACGATCCGCGCTACCAGTCGGTGATCGGCAAATATGTCATCCTGCCCATCACCGGGCGGCGTATCCCGATTGTGGCCGATCAACACGCCGACCCCGAATTGGGCAGCGGCGCGGTGAAGATCACGCCGGGGCACGATTTCAACGATTTCGAAGTGGGCAAGCGCGCCGGGATTGCGGCGGCGAATATGCTCAATATGCTCGATGCCGATGCGGCCGTGTGCCAGACCGCCGATGGCCTGATCCCGGCGGAGTTTCTGGGCCTCGACCGCTTCGCCGCGCGCGATGCGGTGGTGGCGCGGCTGAAAGCCGAAGGCCTGCTGATCCCGCACATCGTCGAAAAGGATGGCGAGCGGGTGGAGCACGACGCCGAGTCGCGCACGATCCAGACGCCCTTTGGCGACCGGGGCGGCGTGGTGATCGAACCCTGGCTGACCGACCAATGGTATGTGAATGCCGCAGAACTCGCCAAGGCGCCTTTGGAAGCGGTCCGCAGCGGTGCGGTGGAGATCGTGCCCAAGACCTGGGAAAAGACCTTCTTCAACTGGATGGAGAATATCCAGCCCTGGTGCGTGTCCCGCCAGCTGTGGTGGGGACACCGGATTCCGGCTTGGTATGCCGAAGATGGCCGCGTGTTCGTGGCCGAGAGCGAGGCGCAGGCGCAGGCGCTTGCCGGGGAAGGCGTCGCGCTCACCCGCGATCCCGACGTGCTCGACACGTGGTTCTCCTCCGCGCTGTGGCCCTTTGCCACGCTGGGCTGGCCGGAAGACCAGCTCCCCTCCCCTCAAGGGGAGGGGTCGGGGGAGGGGTTTACCGCGCCCGCGTCGAGGGCCCCCCCCCCCCCCCCCCCCCCCCCCCCCCCGGGGGGGGGGGGGGGGGGCCCCCCCCCCCCCCCCCCCCCCCCCCCGGGGGGGGGGG
>NZ_JBANRO010000015.1:0-21722 GCF_037154115.1 Alteraurantiacibacter palmitatis
CATCGCCTCAATCCAACTCTTCACCCGCCGCATCGCAAGGCTATGAAATCACGACCGATAATTATGAATCAGGCTCTGAAGCCCTTGGGTTTATGGCGAAAGCGGGCGAGATCCCTTTTGGGGTTGGCTAAATATGCAACCTCGGTATCTGGCCAGTTTCCGCATACTCCGCGAGAACGCCTTAAAATTCCCGCAGTCGGGCAATACGTTTCGAGCGCGATAGTGTTGTTCCAATATGGAGAACCCGCCCCCCTGCTTGACGTCAACATGTCGCGGGTAATCGAACGGTTTCTCCACCCGCGAAGCCGAGCTGATATCAGACACGACCCTTGGTTACGAGATGCCGCCGTTTGGTTTGCGCGCGGGCCTCGGCCGGAGATCGCGAATTGGGCCATTCTCGATTTTGCAGCACTCGTGTGCAAGGCGCGTCCTCCCCTTTGCAGCGAATGCCCTGTAAGGCCGCGGTGCAACTACGCTCGAAGCAAATAGCGAAGGGCGCTGTCGAATCTTGGGCTCACTTAACCAATCCGCGCCTTCGCCGTCTTCCGAAACACCACGCTGCCGATGCCGGTCAGCGCGAGTACGACCGTAAGAACGTCGGCCTCGGTCAGCCCTTCGGGCAGAATACCAAGCGCCGCGGCCACGCCCCACAGACTGCCGATGACGCCGGTCCAGATGGCTTTGGACGCCCACCAGGGTTTCAGTTCTTCCATGTCGTTTCTCCATAACAAAGCCCGCTGGCATAGCGAGCGGCCGGGTTGATGATGGGGGTGGCGGTTCAAGCCTCGTTGGTGGACAGGACACCGTTGGCGGCCAACTGGACCGGTTTCGCGCTCGCAGGCGTCTTGCGGTAGACAGGCCGTCGAATGGCAATGCAGCGGTCCCGGGCGATCCGGGTGATGGTCACGCCGTCGGACTGGTTTCCGCCGAGCACATGGAACGCACCATAGTCCTCGCCAACATAGAGCCCGACATGACCGGATCCCTGCGCGCGGCGGAACACCAGGATGTCGCCCAATTGAGCCCGGTCGGCTGATGTCCCGAACTTCGCCCAGTTGCGCGCCCAGAGAGGGCCTTCCACCATCGGCCAGCCCGCGCGCTTTGCGACCACGGCCATGAACAGACCGCACCAGGGGATGCTGTCGGCGGTGAAGGTCTTCGTGAGGCCCGTCTCCTTGGCCCAGCCCATGATGGCTGAGTTATTGCCAGGCCCGGCCACCTCGAAGGTGCCGTAGAGCTTGCGGGCCTCCTCCAAGATCCTGGGCAGCGGACGCAGGTCATCGATCCAGCCATAGGCCGGTGGCAGCGGTTTCATGGATGTCTCCCGGGATGTTAGCGGCCGGAAAGGCCTTTGATGGTGGCGTATAGGACGGCGAGCGCGGTTGCGAAGGTCGACAGCCACTTGACGAACCGGACCATGCCGGTTGCGGTGTTCCAGGCCTCGAGCAGGTCCTTCAGCTCCTTGCGGACGGCCTTCAGGTCCTCTTGCATGGCCTCGAGGTCGGCCCTGATCAGTGCGATCTCCACGGCTGGATCACGATCCGGATTGGGAGCCATCAGCGCAGCCTCCCGACGATGGCGATGTCGCCCGGGGCCGCATTGATGGCGTGCCCGGCCGGCAGATCGAAGTCCGTCTGCTTCTGCCGGGCGCCAGTTGCGCAATGGACGAACAGCGCCTCGCGCTCGAGCTGGGCCGGCCCGGTCACCACCTCGAAGTGGTACTGCACACCGAGCGTCCGCCGGAACTTCTGAACCACGCAGCACAGCGTGAAATCGTCATGAAAACGCCGGGTGAATTCCCCGGCTGGCAGATAGCCGCCGCCGTTCTCGACATTGTGGCAGCCGGGCGTCCAGCGCTGGGTAATCGGGCGATCAGGCCCCTCGAAGACGTAGTCGGCCCACCCGTTGACGGCGACCGATACGTGCTCGCACAGGGTCCATTCCACCCCGGCATCGTACATCTCGACGATGATGGGGTTGAGCCTGGGCGGTACGAACTCCAGCATCGGCCAGAGCCGCCAGGAGTTGGCCGCCCGGCGGAAGGTGAACCCGTTTTTGAACACCCCGTAGTTGATGTCGAGGTCGTCGTTGATCGGGATGACCTCGTCGGTGACCGTCGGTCGGCGATCTGCCTGCATCTCTTTTCCCCTTAGCTGACCGTCACCGACACGACTTCTCGCATCGTATGCGTGCCTGACTGGCCGCCCGAGGTGCCGATCGCGGCGCCGCCCTGGGTGGCGGAGAGGTTGAAGGTGTCGGTCGCGGCGTTGATGACGAAGTAGGTCGTGTTGGCGAAGATCCCGGTCGGCAGAGCCCCGCTGGTCGTGAACTGAACCCGCTTGCCGTTGGTGAGCCCGTGCCCAGCAGCGGTGACCGTTGCCGGACTGGCAATGGTGATGGTCGCCGTGCGGGGAAGCATGCTGGCGAACGGGTTGCCGCTCAGCGCACCGAAAGCCTGGTAGGACGTGATAGGGTTCTTGTAGCCGTAGCGGGTGCCGGATCCGGAACCGGTGAAGCTGATCGCCGCGCCGCCCGGGGTGGCCGCGATCTTGAATGCGCTGGCGCTCACCACCGACTGGACGAAATAGATCGTGAACGCGGTGATCCCGGTGGGCATACCACCGGTGCAATAGAACTGGACCGGGTCACCCACCGCGAGGCCATGCGAGGTCCAGTTGATGTTGTTGGTCGGCGACGGGCTGAAGGTGATCCCGGTCACGTTGGTGAGCCAGGCGACCGAGCCCGTACCCAGGGTGAAGCTGGTGCCGTTGATGCGCAGGCGCTGCGGGACCGGCGTGGCATTGTAGCCGTCGATGCCGATCAGCGTCGTCGAGGTGCTGGCGTAAAAATCGTAGCTGTGAACCAGAGCGCGGATGGTGCGGCCCTGCCAAGTCGCGGGTGCGAAATTGCCGCCGGAAAGATAGCTGAAGTATCCGCCATCAGCTCCGAACTGCTCGCCCGCGCTGTACTTGTCGCCCCATGCGTAATAGCTGACCGGCAGATCAATCCGCTGGCCGTCACTGCCGGCCCCCAGCAGGGCGCAAAGAACGCCGGCCATCAGCTGACACCCGCGCCGCTGATCACCCAGGTCGTGGCGGAGACCTTGACCAGCGTTGCCATGCCATAGCCCTCGAGATTGCGGGTCCCGGTGTTGGCGGTGCCTGCCTGGCGCAGCGTATCGGTGGTTATCGATATGGTCTGAACTGTGGCGCTGTCGTTGTAGATGGCGATCGTCGCGCCGATCGGAAACGCGACCGAGGCGTTTGCCGGAATGACGATCCCGCCGGTGGTGATGCTGATGTGCTTGCCGCTGTCGGTCAGCACCAAGGTGTAGGCCGCGGTCTTCGCATTCTGCGGAATGCCCCGGAAACCGACGCTGGTGGTAGCAATCGTGCCCGTGTCGCTGACAGTCGAGGCGGCGTTGAGCGTGCCGCTGTTGATCGTCGGGCTGGTCAGCGTCTTGTTGGTGAGCGTCTGCGTATCGGTGGTGCCGACCACCACGCCCGAAGGCACGGCTTTCCCGGCCCAAGCGGTAAGCGTCACGTTGTAGGCCTGCACGTCCGTGCCGATGGCCAGACCAAGATTCGTCCGCGCCGTGGCTGCATCCGGTGCGCCGGTCCCGCCATTGGCAATGCCGATGGTGCCGCTGAGCTTGGCGGCGGACAGCGAAGTCAACCAGCTGGGATCAGCATAGCTGCCGGTTGCCAGCAGGGCATTGGTGCCCTGTGACGGGGCGGCGAGCCCCACGGTCCAGGCCGCAATCGTACCGCTGCCGCCGGTCATGCCGACATTGACGACAAGCGCACCGGTGCCGCTGGTATAGGCGGTGATCTGCCCGTGCATCCAGTTGGTCGGCGACGCCGTGCTGGTGATTGTCACCCACTGGCCGACCACCAGGGCCTTGCCGGTCTGGATGGTGAGCGACTTTGAGCCCGTGCCGACGGCAAGACTGGTCGTGCTGGTCGCGCTGGTGCCCGGCGCATTGACGGCCGTCGCCGCGCTGGCGGCAGCGTTCGCGGCATAGCCGTTGGTCTCGGTGGCGAGCGCATTGGCCTGGGTAACGAAGGTCGGCAGCGCGCCGAGGAAGGCTTCGGCGCGCACGTTGAAGTTCGCCGCATCCGTCCGGGACGGCGGCGTCGGCAGGTCTGTGATGGGCATGGGAGCTCCCTCGGGAGGGTTTAGGCCGAAAAAATCAGGTGAGCCCCTCGATGGTCAGGCTGCAGTAGCTGACGGTCGGGTAGGCAAGGTCGATCGAGAACTCCTTGTAGAAGCCGTAGACGGTCAGGCTCTCGAAGGTCTCGGATCCGATCCACAGGACCGGCGTGGCGCGGAGCGCGGCAAGATTGCGATGGATGTCGTCGACCGCATCGGTCGGCATGACGACCCTTGCGGTCATGCGCTTGGCAAAGGCCCGCTCGACCACGGAGATGACGCCGAACTGGTCGGCTTCCTTGCGGCTGTAATCGATGATGCCGATGTCGACGCCGTGCTCGGTGTCGCCCAGAGAGAGCTGACGCCCCAGCAGCAGCGACCCGCACGACACGATGTCGGCTGGATTATCGCGGGTAATGGTGACGGTGACGACGCCGTTTGCGTAGACCGGCACGTCGAGGAACAGCAGCGTCGACTTGCGGCCGATCGGCTCGAAGAACCACGAAAACCAGTTGTCGATGGCATTGCCGCCGAGGTTGAAGCTCTGCGTGCTGGTGTAGTTGGTGACACCATCAACGGTCAGCGTGACGGTGGCGCTTTCGGCATCGGTGTCGATCAATGCCACGGCATCGACCGCACCCGGCGCCAGCACGGCCTGGAGTGACGCCGCCCGGGTGCTGGCCGTGCCGACCCGCGCATCGAACATCGCCCAGCGGTTGGTGGGACCAAGGTCCAGCCACTTCGTCGGATCGGTCGCCGGGTTGACCCCGGTCGAGGCCGCCAGTGCCTCGTAGCGCCGGTGGGTTGAGGCAAGGATCACCCTGTTGCCCGTCACATAGGCGGTGCCGGCACTCCAGGCAGGATGGTCATTTTCGGGCACGGTGCTGCTGGTCAGCATGGCGTCGGTGATCGTGACGGGCCGCAGCAGTTTCATGCCGCATTCCTCGTCGATAGCGCGTCGCCATCCGGGGTCACCCGCTCGAGGATCCGCGCAGTCTTGGTGGTGCCCGAGGCAATAGCGGCCGAGGCAATGCGCTGTTCGCCGCGCAGGTCCGCCACTTCTTGCCGCAGTGCCCGCAGTTCATCGAGCAGCGCCGATTGGTCATCATTGGCCGGAATGGTCGCCGTGCCCATCTGGTTGGCGGCCAACTGCTCCCACCAGCTGGGCTCCGGATTGCCGGTCGCAGCCGGATCCATGGCCATGCCACCGTCGGCGGCCTGGGTAATGATCGCCAGCGTCTGCTCGAGGCTGGCCGCCGTCAGGCCTTGTAGCCGGGCCAGATCTTCTGAGGTGCGGGCGGTTTCGGCAGCCTGCGACAGCAACGCCTGACTGAGACCCGGCAGTGATTTTGCCGCCTCCTGGTCACCACTGCGGGCCAGCATGGAGGCATTGTTGAACTTCGCCAGCGCCTCGGCATAGCTGCCGGTCTTCGTACCCATCACGCCCCGGATCCGCTCGATCTCGGCAATCAGGGCTTCGGTGATCGCCGCCCAGGCCGAGCGCAGCTTCTCGGCGGCACTGGCTGCCGCTTCGGCCGCCTGCCGCTGGTCCTCGAGCGCCCAGATCTGCTGCTGCAGCGCCCGGTTGGAGGCGTCAAGCTGGGCAAGGTCGAGCGCGCGGAGAGCCGTCGTATCACCCTGCAGTTCCAGCAGGCGGCGCTCGAGCGAGGCGCGTTCGTCAGCAATGGCGGCCGCGCTGGCCGCATCTTGGGCTGCCCCCACCAGGTCCGCGAATGCCGGGGCAAGCTGGATCAGCGCGACATAGGCCGCCCGCCCGGCCTCGGTGGTGAGGTCCTGGGCTTCGACCAGTGCCCGGAAGCCCGCGATGCTATCGGGCATGGCGAGACCCATGCCGGCGAGCGCAGAGGTCATCTGCGCCGTGCGCGCGGCGGCCTGTTCGGTGCCGGTGTAATAGAGCGCAAAATATTCGCCGGTCGCCGCGGTCATGTCGCTGACCGTGCCGAACAGCCCGACGAGGTTCATGGACGCGGCGATCGTAAGGTTGGTGGACCGGCCCAGCATGGTCATGGCGCTGGTGACCGCCTCGACGCTGGAGGCAACGCGGATCAGGGTCTCGAAATAACCTTCACCAACCTTCTGGAACTGGTCGAGGCCGGCAATGGCGTAGCGGGCAAGGTTGTCGGCCGCCGCGCCGAACACGGCTGCCAGCTTCTCCTGGATCTGCGCGCCGGTCAGGCCCTTGAGGTCAATCTTGCCGATGTTGATGACAAAGCTGTCGAGCCGGTCCTGCACCTCGTCCAGCGACAGGCCCAGCGGGCCGGCAGCGGCCGAGATGGCATCGTAGAAGCCGGTGAAGATCAAACTGAACTGACGCTCCAGTTCGGCGCTCGCCTCGGAATATTGCGTGCTGTAGCGGGTGCTGGTCGTGATCCCGAGGAACTTCTTCTTTTTCTGGATGTCGGTGTAATACTGACCCTCGAACCCGCCAGACATGATGCCGCCGAGCGACTGGGCACCGCCGTAGATGCCCTGACCGACGACACTGGTCTTGGTGCCGAACAGCGATCCGATCAGCTTGCCGATCGCGCCCACGACACCGCCGAGGATGCCGCCGATCACCGGGATCTTGTCGAGGACCGAGCCCACCTTCTGCATGGCCCCGCCCAGGATGGCGGTGACGCCGGTCGGCTTGAACCCGGTCTGCACGCCGGCAGCGAGGTCTTCGGCGCCATTGGTGCGGATGATGAGGTTGGTGAGGCCGCCGATATTGGCCTCGATGCTGCGCAGCGACGCCAGCATGGCGGCGGAATAGCGCATGGTCAGCGTGTCGACCTCGCGCAGATGATCGATGGCTTTTGCGATGCTCTCGGACTTGGCTTCCGCATCGCCGAACACCGTGTCAGTGCCGTCGTTGGCCGCCTCAAGCTTAGGTCCACCGCCGCCAAAGGCCCCGCCAATCGCGACACCGAGCGAGGCGATAACCCCGGCTGTGACCGCGCCTGCCGCGATGTTGAGCGGGAATGGCAGCGAGCGGATCGCATTCACGACCGCCTCGACTGCCTTGATGCCGGTGGTGATGATCGAGTTGCCCTGTTCGACACCGGCCCGCGCCGTATCGGACGCAGCCATGGCGGTATCGGAGGCGACCTTGGCGGTCGTCTGCGCGCCGATCAGCCCGATTTTCACCGCGGCGTTCTTGATCGCGACCGCCAGCTCATAGGCCCGGAAGGCCTTCTCGGCCGCCTCCAGCGCCTGGAATCCCTTCGACCCTGCCTTGAAGAAGCCCTTCGCGGCGCTCGCGAGATTGCCATAGTGGTTGATCTCGGCCGACGCTTGCGCGGTGCGTGCAGCAGCATACTGGAACGAGGCGCGGCCGTATTCGCGCTCGGCCTCGGCAATGCGCCGGGTGGCGGCCTCCTGGTCTGCGGCATAGCGGGCAAACTCGGCCGCGACCGCGCCGATCGCACCGCCGACGCTGCCGAAGGCTTCGGCCATGCCCTGCGCCGCGGTCTGGGTCCGGTCGGCCATTTCCTGGAGCGTATCGAGATACTGCTCCTGTTCCTTGAGGCCAAAATCATGCTCGATCAGCTGGCTGCGCGCAGCCCGATAGCGTTCCCAGGCCTCGACCCCGCGTTCCAGCACGATCTGTTCGCGCTCGGCCTCGAGGTTGGCCAGTGCCTGCGCCCGGGCCAACTGGCCGAGCAGCGAGACCTGCAGTTCGAGCGGAGCAACGGTCTGGCGCAGGAATTCCGACGTCGCGAAGGCGCGGGTCGCCTGCTCCCAGGCTTCGCCGGCTTCGAGAATGGCAATGCGTGCGGCGTCGGTCGGGGCCTTGAGCGCCGCCAAGGCGACTTCCATCCGCTTGATCTCGATCGGCGTCTTGCCGATCTTGGCGGTTTCCATGGCGAGAGCGGCGGCGAATTCCTGCGCAGCCTGCAGGGCGCGCTCGGCTTCGCTTTCCTCGCGGCTTTTGCGGCCAGTTCCGGCGCGGCCCGCCCGGTCCGAACGATCAGCGCGGATGCCGGCAGCGTCGGCGGCGAGCCGATCGCGGGCCGCCTGCAGGGTGTTCTCGCGCCACTGGGCCGAGAAAGCATCCATCATGGTCATGGCGTCGCCAAAGGCCGAAGAGAACTCGTCGCGTACCGTCGCGCCCATGCGGGCAGTCGAGCCGGCAAAGCTGTTTTCCATGCGCGGCAGGGCGACCGTCTCGAGTCTGTTGATCGTGGCAAGGCCGACCCGATCGAGCACCGGGTTGACCCAGCTCGCCAGCCAGTTGAGCGCGGCGATGGCCTTGTTGGCGAGATACTCGATCCCGCTGATTGCCAGGTTGGCAGCGCCCACGGCGGCTTCGCCGATCACCCCTGGCAGCGCCTGCCAGACGGTGCGGATCGCGCCAAACCCGCCGACCCAGCCGGCATAGATCACCGCGATGCTGATCTTGCCGACCTCGAGCACCTTCTGGAACGCCCAGACAGCCCAGTCCTTGAGGTTGGAGAAGACCGGGCCGAGGTTGAGCCCGTCGCTGATCGTGCGCCATAGCCCGCGCATGACGTCGCCGGCCGTGATCCCGATCGGCCCCAGCTTCTCCATCTCCTTGGCGGTGAGGCCAAGGCTCTGGGCATAGCGGTCGAGTTCGCCCGACTGCTTGACGCTCGACTGGAACAGCTTGAACGCACCGAACGCGATCCCGGCCGCTGCCGCTGCTGCCAGCAGATAGGGATTGGTGAGCGCGGCAGCAGCTGCACTGGCGGAAAGCCCCAGCAGGGCGCGGGCCATACCGCCGATGCCGACGCCAGCCTGCATCGCGATCTGGCCGATCTGGGAGCCCTGCTGCATGAACACGGTCATCGGTTTCTGGCCTGAGGCGAGGCTCACCACCACGTCGTTCAGCTGGTAGACGAGGTTCTGCATCTGGTGCCCGGCAAGCTTTGCCGAACCGCCCATGCGGGTGATGCCGCGCGTACCGACGGCCTCGATGGCCCGGTCAGCGCGCCCGGCGGTCGCCACGATATCGTTCATCGTCCCGCCGACGGCGCGCTTCATGTCGGCCATCTCCTTCTGGAGACGGGCGATGTTGGTGATCATCTCGATTTCGAGCGTGCCGGCTTTCATCGGTTCACTCCTTCGAGTTGATCAGCGCCCGGAAGGCTTGGGAGACTTTGCGGGATACAGTGGGGCGATTGGTGCCGTCGGTGATGTCGGTCCAGGGCGCCGGGCAATCGGGTTCCCTGGCATTCTGGCTTTCGGCGACGAACTCGGCCGACAGGCGGCGAAGCAGCCGGCAGAGCCACGGTGCCAGTTCAAGCCCGATGCACGACTGCCATTGGCCGATGGTGCCCCATGACAACGGCACCGGTCCCATGGCGCCCGGTTCGGATGCGCCGATGTCCATCAGGGTGTCGATGATCCATGGCGCACGGATGGGCGGCATGTCGGGGACGATGCCGTCGACGCCCAAGCGCTGGAGGCGTGTCTGCGGTTCAGGCCCTTCCGGTGTCTTGGCCGCAGACTGGCGAGGCTTGGGCGCGGTGCCGAGCCAGGCCAGCTGCCGGACGTAGAGGCTCAGCTCGCGGCCGAGCTCGTCGTAAAATTTGCCCAGTCATTGATGTGGGCTGCGACCTGGGCGGCGATGAAGCCGATCGAAGGGTCTTCGTAGGCCTTGCGGAACAGTGCAGCGCCTTCCAGCCCCTCGGCCGGCGGATAGGTGAAGTGGTTGAAGCTGACCGTGCAGGCAGCGAGGAACTCGGCCTGTTCGGCGAGCTTTTCCTCGGCCGACTGGTCCATCTTCCCGCGCTTCTTGATCTTGTCGACCAGCAGGTTCTGCTGGCGCGACTGGGCGCGCTGATAGACCTTGGTGCCCGGGCCATAGACGGTGATCGAGAGGCGCTGGCCCTTGTCGTCGTACAGCGGGGCGTCATCGCCGCCGACCAGTTCGACGGTCGAGGTTTCGGTCGCGGCAAGCTTGGTAATGTCGAACATGAATGGTCTCCGTCAGGTGCATGTCAGGGATCAGGGGGCCAGAACTTCAACCACGCCGACACCGGCGGAATTGGTCGTCAGTTCCAGCGTCACGGTGGCGGTGGTGATCTGGTCGACCGAGCCGACGTTCACCTTGAAGCTCATGACCTGCGCCTGGAAATAGTACTTGTCGCCGTTCTGGGTGGTCACGAGGAAGCTGTGATCGCTGTCTGAGGTGGAAGCGGATTTCAGCAGGATCTGGCCGGCATCGTCGGTATCGAGACCGAGCTGGATGGTCATCGTGCCCTGGTTGAAGCTGCCCTTCTTCTTGACGACGCCGCGGCTGCCGACCGGATTGAAGGTGACGAGGTTGTATTCCCGGCCGAACTCGCCGAGGTCCGACACCTCGCCGACCAGCGTCATGGTCAGCGCATTGTAGCCGGTGGGATCGAAGGTCGCAGGGGTAGAGGCTGACACCTTCAACGTGGTGCCGGCGGAAGTCCGAACGGTCATGGCAGTGGTTCCTTGATTGTTGGTGAGGCTTCAGCGCGCCTCGTTGAATGAGACGCGGAAATCCTGCGTCTGCATGTGGATGCCGGTCTCCTCGTCGAGGAAATCAGGACCGGCGGAGTCGGTGTGGACGGTCACATCGGTGAGCCCGTCGATTGCGGGCATGCGGTCGGCTGCTGCCGCCCGGACCGCGCGGATCATGGCCTTGGCGGCCGGATAGCTGGCGGCGAGCACCGTCACCTGCACCCGCTCGGTCACCCTGCGTTTCGGGCCGGGCGCGGCGATATTGCGGTCGGTGCTGCTGACCGACATGAGCGAAATGGCCGGAAGCGAGGTGCCCTGCGGCAGCATTCCAGCGACAATCCGCACCGCAGGGACGAGGGCTGTCACGCCGGTGTCAACCACCAGGAGGACACGGACCGCAATCACCCCGTTCATTCGTCATCGACCTCGAGGCTGGGCGCCTTGAGGTTCCCGATCTGGACGCGGTGGGCGATGTAAGCGCCCATGGCGTTGACGGCTTCCTCGGCCTTCTGGTCGAGCGCCGGGCGCAGGAATGGCTTGGCGGCATGACCGGGGTGCATGATCACCGGGCCGACGAAGTTCTCGCCGATCTTCAGGCTTCCGCGCTTCACCATCTTGTTGATCGTGCCAATGCTGACCTTGCGGGGGCCACGGCGAGTATTGCGCACCGGCTTGTCGGCCTCGGCGACCGAGATGAGGTGCGGCGCGACGCCATATTCGATGAACAGGCCGAGATAGGAGCCAGACCCGCGCAACTTGACGTAGGAACTGAGCCGGCTGCCATTGGTGCGGGTGCCGATGCCGATCGCCCGCTTGAGTTGGCCAGTCTTGACCGGGACATTGGCCTTGGCCTGCTGCTGGATGACCTTGGCCCCGGCACGCAGCCCGCCGCGGACAACGTTGCGCTCGAGGTTCTTGGGCAGTTCATCGAGCATGCGCAGCAGTTCAGGGCCGCCCTTGAGCCGGATCGTCATGGCGCGGCTCCCTCACTGCTATGCTGCTCGACAATGAGCTCAATGCCTTCGCGGCGCCCGATTTCGGCCGGGCCCGACACGATCTGCAGGGTGCGGGTCCCGATGATGATTCGCATGTCCGGGGTGATCCCGGCGAGATGGCGCATGCGGATCCGCGCCGGGCGGTTGGCGACGACAATACTGTCGGCCAGACGTTCGGCCCGGCTTGGCAGGACGTCCTGGATCTCGGCCCAGACCGAAGCGAATTCCACCCAGGCGACGGTGTCGGTCCCGTAGAGGGGATCAGGGGTGACGATTTTGCGCTCGATCCGGATCCGGGTGTCGAGCCTGGATGCTAGACCCATCGCGCGGCCAGCTGGTTGACCAGGGTATCGAAGGCTAGGCAGGAAGCACCCTCGCGGTTTTCGAACAGGGAGGCGGTTTTCACGAGGATTGCGGCCCGGGAGATCGCCAGATTCGGGTGATCCTCGGCAAAACCGGCCGACAGGGTAATGGTGATCTGCCCATCTGGAGCAAGCTTAGGCCATGATTTGCCGGCTGCTGGCCGGATCCGCATAAATCCATGGCGTGTCCGGGCAACATAGTCGGCCTCAGGCAAGCTAACCGTCGCACCGCTGGTGGCAGTGTAGGTGATGGCCGCAATGGTCACCGGCCGAACTGGCACGGTGATTTCATCGGGCCAGGCGTCCAGCACCATGGCCAGTGTCTGCGGACACACCCGCAGATCGGCAAGCCATTCAAGCTCGGCCTGGGCCGCATCAAGGTGGATGGCCAGCAGCATGTCCTCGTCATGGGTATCGAGACGCAGCTGCTGGCGCGCTTCTTCCAGTGTCACCGCGCGTATGGTTGGTGCGGTGACGATCGTGATCATTTCGTGCGCGTCCGGGCGGGCTTTGGCGCGTCAGGCTGTTTCTCGACCGGCTCGGCCAAGCCGCGCTGGCGAAGGATTTCGCCGTCATTGTCAGCGATCTCGAAGGTCTGCCCGGCCAGAATGATATCAGGACCGACCGCGCTCACATGCAGCGTATCGAGGGCTCTCATCAGCATGGTGCTGTCTCCCAAAAGAGCGAATGGGGCCGACCGTTCAGCCGGCCCCATCCAGATTAGGGTGCAGTGGAGGCAGTGATGGCGGCGGCAAACGCGCCCTTCACGAAGGCTTCCGGGCGGTAGACCGCGAGCGCGAGACGCTCTTCGGCAAGGATCGTGACCAGGTTCTTGCGGAAGTTCTGGTCATCCTCGGTCGAGATCTCGACCCGGGCATCCCAGCGGTCGAAGATCTGTGCTCCCAGCTGGAACGCACCGGTCAGGAAATTGCCCTGCGCAATCGCCTGGGTGGCCACGATCGGCATGCCCCACAGCGTCGGCGCAAGGCCGCCCTGCGGATTGCCGATGAGGTAGCTTCCGGTCGTTTCCTTGAGCAGCTCGATGCTGGCCCAGTCGGAGGGGTGCAGTACCGCGCCCGTCGTCGGCAGTTCCGCCAGCGCGGACTTCAGCACTGCAAGGCGCAGGACGTCGATCCGGGTCACCGGTGCCGGGATGGTAATCGGCGCGGTGTAGGCGGTCGCCTGCGTGTAGATGCCGTTCAGGTCCGTGCCGGTGCCAGCCCCGTTCAGCAGCTGGTTTTCCTCGACCAATGCCAAGCCGTAGCGCAGGCGCCCGTCAATATAGGACTGGAGCATCGGCACATCGTCGAGGATCTGGCGGGTTGCCAACACCCAGTGGGCGATGGTGGTGACGCTGCTGGTCGCGATGTCGAACTTTATGTCGGACTGCGGCTTCAGCGCACCGGTCGTTTCCGCCACCGTCGCCGCCGCATTGGTGAAGCCGGTCTCCTTGACGTACTGGACCGAGGTGCTGGCGGTGCGGCCCGGGGTCAGCAGATCGCGGACCGTCAGGCGGCGCTGTCCGGGCACAATCATGCCCGGCAGCCGGTCGGGGACAATCAGGTCGCCGGCCGAGCCCATGGCATCGGTGGTCAGGCCCGAGATGATCGCCTTCACCTCGACACTGGCGCGGCCGCGCGAGACCTTGGATTCGAGGAAAGACTTGATCTCCTCGGACGCGACGACCTGCTGCCCGATCGACTGGTGGGCGCTCTGGTCATCCGACCCCTTGCGGGCGATCTTCTGCTCGAGCTCGTCGAGCCGGGCCTTAGCCTCGTTCATGCCGACCAGGGCTTCGTCTGCCAGCTGCTTGGTAGCAGCGGACAGGTCTTCGCCCTTGGCGGCCTTGCCCAATGCTTCGTCGGCGATGGCTTTGACCTGGTCGACCTTGGCGTCGAACGCGGCTTTCACTTCTTGCGCCAACTGCTCGGCGGTCTTGGGTTCAGTCATGGGGTGCTCCGTGAAAAGCGGGTGTCAGGTGCGAGCCTGCGCGGCGAGCGCCGCCAGAAACTCGGACGGATCACTGCCGGACTCACTCCGGAGCAGCGGAGCCAGACCTTTGCCCGCGATCGCGGTGGCCTGGCTTTTCGAGAACCCTGCCTCGCGCAGGAAATCCTCAAACTGGGAAAGGCTCGGCATCTGGCCGGCCGCGATCAGCGATTTGACGCTGGTGATCAGCGCCTTCTCGTTCATCGGAATGGTGACGAGGCTGACCTCGTGGAGCGCGACCTCGACCAGGTGGCGGGCCTTGCCGACCATGCGGTCCCGGATGGCGCGATAGCCGATCGACAGCCCGCCGATGGCACCATCCTTGACCAGGCCATGGGCCTCGCGGCCCGTGGTGGTCGACATCGAGAAGCGGCCTTTGACCAGCAGACCATCGCTGGTTTCCTGAAAGTGGGTCCAGACGCCCGCTGGGCGCTTCTGGTCATGGTACATCAGCATTGGCACGGACTTGCGGCCGGCGATCGATGCAGTGATGGCGCCGGGCAGGATGACGTCGCCGCCATGGTCGAGATTGCCGTAGCCGGCAGCCAGACCCTCGATGTGGCCGTCATCATCGAGCGCCTTGGCGTCGAGAGTGAAGTCAAGTTCGTTCAATTGGGTTCTCCCGGTCCCGGCGGCACCGGCGGCGCAAGGCCTGCCCCAAGACCAGCCAAGGTGATGGGGACGTTCTGCATCTGCATGCGGGGCACATCGCCGCCTTCGACCGGCGGCAGGTTCTCGAGGCTGCGCACCTCGTTGATGGTTATGACGCCGTTGGTCAGCATCTGCTGGTAGAAGGAGGCCCGGGCCGCACTGTCACCGCGCAACAGGCCTTCCAGGTTGAACTCGATGGTGATGCCGGCCAGCCGATCGGCGACCGACAGCAGTTGCTTTTCCAGCGCCTGTTCGATGCGCTTCAGGCGCCGGCGCAGGGTGAACTTCTGGAATCCCAGCGTCTGCTGCTCGAGGCCGGTGCCCCAGCTGGTTGTTTTCTCGGTGTGGCCGACCATGAACGGCGGCACACCGAAGAAGCGGCAGACTTCCTCGACCGAGAAGGCCCGGCTTTGCAGCATCTGCGCGTCTTCCGGGCTGATCGACAGCTGGACCCAGTCCATGCCGCGGTCGAGCAGCATCGGCCGTCCGGCGTTGATCGCACCGGCAAACTTCTCCTGCAGCAGCTCCTCGGCCAGCCGGCGCTGGTCGATCGTCAGCGTATCGGCGGTCTTCAGCAGGCCCGACGGGCGCACCCCGTTGCGGAAGGTGTCGCCAGAAGCCCGCTCGATCGCCTGGGCCAGCCCGAACGTCTGCCGCCCAGCGCTCAGTGTCGAGAGGCCGCCCAGCGGATTGCCGCCGAAGCCACGAATATGCAGCACCCGGTCCTGGCCGACGACATGGCGAACGCCCTGGTCGACCCATTCATACTCCAGCGCACCGTCATCGCGGCGGCGCACGGCCATCAGTTCAGGGTTGATCGGCACGCCCAGCGCAATCACCCGGCCGTTGCCGGCCCGGATGACCTCGGCGTAGGCATTGCCGTGCAGCTCTACGCTGGCGCAGATGAACTCCCAGAAATCGAGCGCGGTCTGGTCGGCGTTCGGGCTGTCATGCAGGATCCGGTAGAGCGGATGGTCATCCGCAACGGTGCGGGCACCATTCCGGGTGCGATAAACAACCAGCGGCAGCGAGGCGATCGTGCCGGCCAGCAGGTTGACGCAGGCCCAGGCTGCGGCCAGTCCGAGGACCGAGGTGGTGCTGACGATCTCGCCGCTGGCGCTGGGGCGCGCGCCCATTTCCCGGTAGAGGAACGGGTCGGTAAGGCCGATCGAGCGGGCCAGATAGCTGACCGCCTTTTGCAGCAGGTTCACGCGGCGAGGCTCTTCAGCCAGTCGTCGATCGTGCCGCCGGTGTCACTGGACATCGCCGCTCCCACTGCCATGCACAGCGCCACGGCTGCGTCGATCTTGTTCAGGGCTCTCTGCTTGGAGAGCCAGTAATTGTCCCAGCGGTCGGTCTCGATGACCGCCGACATGATGGCCGAGACCAGCACCGGGTTGCGTCTGAGCCGGATCCGGCCCTCGAGCATCATCTCTTCAAGCTGGCGGACCGATCCAGGCATCCACAGACCTTGCGGTTCGCGATCCTGGCTTTTGGCGGCCATTTTCATGGCATCGGTCGGTTTGCCGCGCTTGGTGCCGCCCTGCGGGTGCTCGACGAACTCCATGTCGAGGCCGAGTTCGGCGATGTCCTCTTCCAGCCGCCGGAAGGCGTAGCGGTCGTAGGCGACCATCTGGACGTCGTAATCGCAGTCGTATTCGGCCAGTGCTTGGGCAACGTGCCGGAAATTGATGTTCTCGCCCTGCGGCGCCTGCAGGAATCCTTGGCGTACCCAGACGTCATAGGGCTGCTTGTCACGCAAGGTGCGTGCCTGCAGCGTGTCCCCGGGCGTCCAGGCCTCGATCCACGCATCGAAGCAGGGTTTGCCGTCACGATCTCCGGTCCGCTGAACGGCGGCGAGCGCGGTAATGTCCCGGTTCTGGCTGAGATCGAGCCCGAGCCAGACCTTGGTTCCCACCTTCGGCTCAAAGTTCGCCAGCAAAGGTTCCAGCGTCGCCCGGGTCATCCAGGCGGTCTCGGCATCGGTCCAGACACAGAAATGCAGGCGCAGGATGCCGTTCAGTTGCCCTGGAATGGCCCGGGCCTGCGCAACGACCTCGGCGAGATATTCCTCCGTGATGGTGACGCCGAGCAGCGGGTTGGCCTTGATCCAGCAGGCCGGATCATTGAGCGGGTCGTCGCCCTCGTCGAGCGCACAAACGTAGCTGAACGTGGTGTCGTCCAGCACTTCACCCAGATAAGTCGGGTCGGTCAGCGCATCGATGTTGCCGGCCGCGACCTTTACCGCGTGCTCATGCTCTTCCCAGGCCACCGAATTGCGGTCGGAGCCCGAGTTGGTGATCATGAACAGCAGCGGTTCGCGCCGGAACTTGAAGCCGCGTTCCAGCATCTCGATGATCGAGCGGTCGGGCAGCTCGTGGATCTCGTCCGCCAGCACGAAATAGGGCCGCGGGCCCGAGCCGGTCTTGCCGGTATCGCGCGACACCGGGCGGAAGAACGATCCCGACGCGTGGTGCGCGATGTTGAACTCACGGCCCGGACCGCCCGAGAATTCCAGCCGCCGCGCGAGAGCGGGCGAATGGCGGACCATCTTCACCGCGTCGGCGAAGAGAATGCCCGCCTGTTCTCGCTTGGCGGCGGCCGCATAGATCTGGGCGCCGGCTTCACCGGCCGCCGTCATGCCGAACAGGCCAATCCCGCCCGCGACCGGCGATTTGCCGTTACCCTTGCCCTGTTCGATGTAGGCGCGGCGGAAACGTCTGCGGCCGTCGGCACGTTTCCACCCGAACAGGCTGCCGATGATGAAGGCCTGGCTCGGCTCCAGCCGGAAGGGCTGGCCCTCGAACTGGCCTTCGGAAAGCTTCAGCACCTCCTCGAAGAACCCGAAGGCGTGGTTTGCAGCCTCGAGATCGAACCGGATCCCGTCGGAGCGCTTGAGGTCGTCGAGGTGTCGGCGACAGGCATTGCGCACGTGCGGTCCGGCAATGATCTCCCCGGCAACAACCGCGCGGGCGTAGTCGGTCGTCCGGTCAACTGAAGAAGCGGTCGGCGGGGTCGGCGCCTTCCGACGTCGCCTCGGCGGAGATCCTGCTTCTGGCACTGGGCGTCATCCCGAATTCTGCAGCGTAACGCATCATGTCCGCGGCAGCCTTGTTGGCGGTGCCGACCAGCGGGTTCTGGATGGCGTTGCCGTTGGACGTCTTGATCATCAGGCCGCCCGTGAGCTGGTCCTTCTCGGCCATCTTGGCGATCGCCCGTTCGGCCTGGACCCAGCGGCCGTATGCCTGCGCGTAGGCGGCCAATGCGGCGCGATCGACCTCGGACAGGAGGCCGATCCGGCGCAGCCAGTGGGCGACCCGGTTCCATTCCTCCAGCGCGTCAGCGGTCAAATGGGGCGGTGGTGCCGGCAGTGCCGCAGGCACAGCGGCCTCCTTTCGGTTCAGCGGGCGCTTGCCGCGGTTACCTTCAATCAGCTTCAGATGGGTTGGTTTTGGTTTCGTTCCGGGCTTCATCGTTCAATTCCTGGGGGAGCCCGGCCGCGATCTCGTCAAATGTCCGGCCGTCGCCTTCCAGGGTTGCGGCAGCGCCGGTGAAATCCTGCCAGCGCTTGATGGTTACATCGACATAGGCCGGGTTGAGCTCAATCGCGTGGACCGAACGGCCGGTCATTTCGCCGGCAATGATCGTGGTCCCGGAGCCTGAGAACGGCTCGTAGACCGCCTGGCCGGGACTGGAATTGTTCTCGATCGGGCGCTTCATGCACTCGACCGGCTTCTGGGTGCCGTGACCCGTCTCGTTCTTCTTGGGCTTGGCGATGTGCCAGACGGTCGTCTGCTTGCGATCGCCAGCCCAGTGACCTTTCGCGCCCTTTTTCACGGCGTACCAGCAGGGCTCATGCTCCCAGTGATAATCGCCGCGGGACAGAACCAGCTGACCCTTGTCCCAGATTATCTGGGAGCGGAGCTGGAAGCCGCTGACGGCAAGGCTATCGCCAACAACCCCCGCAAACAGGCCGGCATGCCAGACATAGGCGACGTCGCCCGGGAACAGTGCCCATGCTTCGCGCCAGTCCGCCTTGTCGTCGTTCAGCACCTTGCCCTTGGCCGAGCCGCTGGCAGCAACGCCTGCTTTCTCGCGCCAGGCCGGGTCATATTCCACCCCGTAGGGCGGATCGGTGACCATCAGGTGCGGCGTGATGCCGTTCAACGCCTTGGCCACGGTGTCGGCATCGGTGCTGTCACCGCACACCAGCCGGTGCTTGCCGAGCAGCCAAACGTCGCCGGGGGAACTCACCGGAATTTCCGGAGCGTTGGGAATCTCGTCGGGATCGGTCAGGCCCTCGGTCTTCTCGGCCAGCAGCTTCGACAGCTCGTCGTCCGAGAACCCGGTCAGCATCAGGTCGAAATCGAAACCCTGCAGGTCGCCCAGTTCGACCGCGAGCAGCTCGAGGTCCCAGCCAGCGTTCAGCGCCAGCTTGTTATCGGCGATGACATAGGCCTTCTTCTGGGCCTCGCTCCAGCCCTTGGCGACCATGGTCGGGATCTGCGTCAGGCCCAACTTGCGCGCCGCAAGCAGCCGGCCGTGGCCCGCGATCAGGCCGCCGTCCTCGTCGACGAGCACCGGGTTGGTCCAACCCCATTCGCGGATCGAGGCCGCGATTTGCGCGACCTGCTCGTCCGAATGCGTGCGGGAATTTCGCGCGTAGGGCGTGATTTTCTCTATCGGCCAGAACTCGCTGTTCTGGGCCGGCCAATCAGGGGCCATGATGGTCTCCGTCGATGGATTGGCTGCCACGAAGCCGAAAGGCGAACATCGATCGCCGCGGTCGGCAGAATCTGACTAGCGAGCCCAGATTGCCTGTGCTCCAACCTCAGAATCTTTAGTTTCGGAGGCAGCAGCATGGATCGCGTTGAGGTAACTATGGCCTTCAGCTGGGTTCCTGTCGGCGCAGTCTCTCTTGACGAGCAGCAGAAGCTCCGCTTTCCGAAGACTGCAGCCCAGCCTGGTCTTTACCGGTTTGAGATTATCTCAGCGGAGAGCCTCACCCAGTACATTGGCGAAACAGACCAGCTGTCGCGCAGATTGCAGCACTATCGCACCCCAGGCCCATCGCAACGAACGAACCTTCGCCTAAACGCATTGCTTGTCGAACACCTCAATCGTGGTGACCGGGTATCATTATCCGCGGTTACAGAGGGCGTCACAGCATCCTGCGCGGGGCGCGAACACCATGTCGATTTGTCCGTCAAATCAGAGCGCGTTTTACTGGAGTGCGCTGCCCTTCTGAATGCCAGAGCGGCTGGTGTGCCGACCTTAAATCTCTAGCGGCGAGGCGAATGATGTCACGATCTAACGAGTTGGCCTTCGACAAAGCCATGCACGAAATCTACGACAATGCTCTCTCCGAATGCGGATATCGCGCCACGCGGTTTCTCAATTTGGTGAACCAGATCGGCGGCCTTGAGGCAGCTAGGCAGTTGCTGCGATCCGATGGTCATCCCGAGGGGTTGACCGCCCTGTGGGAACATGGGCGGCTTGACCTGTCCATGGAAGCACTGCTCCTCCAGGAGCAATGGAGCACACTTTTCACTGCCGATGAACTGAAGTTGGCAAGGCGTCGGCTTCAGAAGCTCGGGTATTCACCAGCCAGCTAATGCGCTGTGTTATCAGACTTGTTCTGGGGTTCGCTGTGGGCGGGATAATCGGTCTCTGTCTCGCCGTTACAGCTCTGGTCGTACTGGGACGACTACTGGGATAATCCAGCGACCGGTCGATCGCCCTACGCTTCGGCCTCGATTGCGAAGTGGGTCACGAAGCCGGTCAGGTAGGGCAGGCGCTTGGGAATGCCTGATTCGCGCGATGTGGTGCGGCTGATGGTCCAGCCCATCCAGCGGGTGATTGCAGCGTCGATCGCGGCCTCGAGGTCGAGACCGGCGTGGATTCCGTTGTGCACGTCATCGGCGAAGTGGCGGCCGTGTCGGCTGTCGAGAAAGTCCCGCACCCCTTCGGCGGTCGCGCCGGTGGCCTTGGCAACCACCGGAAAGGCGATGCTCCAAGCGGCGTCCGCGTCCGTGAACCCGGCGGTCGATCCGTAGAAACCCCAGGCTTCGTTGCGGGTCGCAAGGGTCGAGTTGGTCATCGTAGGTCTCCGTGGTTGGCGGAGACGGCTAACGCTCTGTTCGCGGGCACTATCCAGTCAAATAGACGGTTTTCCATCACTTTGCCGACCTGCACCCCCGGTCGCTAACTCGCGGGCGTGAAAAGTTTGGGCCAGGCGCGGTTTCCCCTCCCGAGGCCCCAGACTTTCGACCCGTCCCCGGGGGGCTCAGCCGATCGGCCAGCCATCCGGGCCGGTGCCGAGGGTCCGGCGAAGGCCGAACTGCTCCGCCGTGCGCGTCCGGTGACAGTCAGCACAGAGACAGCGGATGTTGCTATCGTCATCGTTGCCACCCTGGGTGAGCGGCACGATGTGGTCGGGTACTGTGGCTTCCCGAACGATGCCCCTGGCAGCGCAGTCCCGGCAGAGCGGCTCGGTCTGTAATCGTCGCAGACGCTGCGCTACTGCCCGACGTCCCCGTTGCCGTTCAGCCATGCGCAACGCCTGAAACGAACAACGCCCGGAAGCTGGTGGGCTCCGGGCGCAGTTCTCAATCCTCTATTTCGGAAGGTCTACAGCATTGGGCAAGTCTGGTCAATTAAAAGTTCACAAATACCCCAATAAAGTCAGTTTGTTACTTGAATTGGTGGGCGAGTGAATCTGATCACGAACTGTCGCTTCCAATGCGAAACAGGCGACACAAAGCATCCAGACCATGGCCAAGGTTGATGAGGTCCGCTGCCGGCCAGCTCGATGCTTCGACTTCATGGCACACCACGGCATGAACCAGGACGCTGGGCTTGCGGCCGATCGTGCCGGGGGCATCGTGGTCGGCTGTGCGCAGCATCATGATCGCAGCAGCGGCGCGGCGACGAACCTTCTCGACCAGATCCGGATCATGGTCAGGCGCGCTACCACCGAAGATACCCTCGTTGATGAGTAGGGCCGTCACCGAGCGCGGCTGGTCCATGGGCAGCCCCATGACCGCACGGTTGCGGGCCATGATTTCACCGTACATCTCACCTGCCGCATATTGGTCCGCTGTGATCTTGCCCGCGAAGG
>NZ_JBANRO010000016.1:0-20909 GCF_037154115.1 Alteraurantiacibacter palmitatis
AACCCCTGAATCAATGACTTGAGCTAGCGTCAAGCTAACCCGCTGATACCACTCAACTTAGTTTCGGATCAGGCTCTTACAGATGGCAAGGGCCGCGTGGTGGACTTCACCAACACCATCATCATCGCCACCTCGAACCTCGGTTCGGACATCATCCAGCGCAACCTCAAGAAACGCGGCACCAAGGAGTTCGACGAGGCAAAGCAGAAGTCCGACCTGATGGAAGTGCTGCGCGGTCATTTTCGGCCAGAGTTCATCAACCGGATCGACGAGATCATCGTCTTCCATTCGCTGAACCAGACCGAGATCCGCCAGATCGTCGAATTGCAGCTCAACCGGGTGAAGCGAACCGCCCTCGGCCAGGGTGTCGAACTCGAATTCGACGTGAGCGTCGTGGATCACTTCGGCGCGGTCGGCTTCCGTCCCGAATTCGGCGCCCGCGAGCTGCGCCGGCTGATCCGGTCAGAGCTGGAGACCGAGTTGGCCCGCGAAATGCTCTCCGGGCGGATCGAGGATGGTGACAAGGTCCGCGTCGCCTGGTCGGCGGAAGAGCAGAAGGTCCTGTTCGAAAAGATCGCAAAGGACAGCAGTGACCAAAAACCGGACGATCAGGCCGGGGCCGGCGGTGACGTGTCCGGCGAAGTTGTCGAAGACAAGGCGGACGCTCCGACGCCCGACGTCGCGGTCGACGCCAAGGATGAGGTGCAGTCCAAGGACGATAAGTCCACCGGGTGACGTCGCGAGGGACTGGCCGGCGCGATGACGGTCGCGCCGGCTTGTTTCGTCGAAAAGCGACAAGAAGGTTTAACGGCATGAAAGTCATAAGAGCGTTTCGCAATCTCGACCGGCACGGCCAACAGCGCGCGCCTGAGGTCATCGAGGAAGAGGTGCGGCAACTTGAACCGCATCTTGGACGCTTCCGCGAGGAACTCGTCCGGCTCGAGGTCGTCGCCTCGCAGACGAAGGGCAAGACGCGCATCCAGGTCAGCCTGCGCCTGCAACTGCCCTCGGGAATGATCGCGGCGCAGGAAGAGGGGTTCGAGATCGAGCCTGCCCTGCGCAAGGCCTTTGCCGATCTGCGCCACCGGGTCGATCGGCATGTGGCGCGCCTCAAGCACGAGCCTGAGTACAAGCGTCCCGCCCGCCGGCGCCGGATCGGCGCCCCGCTGGCGCCCGCGCGGGATGCGGCGGAAGCGGAACGGCGCCAGCTCTTCTTCGACCTGATCGAGGATCATCTCGATACGGTCTACGACACCGTCAGGCGTGAGTTGACCTATCTCGAATGCAGTGGATCTGTGCAGGCTGGTTACCTGAGCGTTCGCGATCTCGTCGACGCGACGATCCTCAATGGGCTCGACCGCTTCGAGCGGCGGCCGACCGAATTCTCCGTCCGGGACTGGCTGACGCAGCTGGCATTCGAGACCATCGAGGCCGAGGCGCTGGCCGCGCGCCGCGCGGTACCCGAGGATGCCGCATCGATCCACTCGAAGCCCAAGGCTCCGGCTGAGGAGCCTACTGTGCCGGATGAGGAGATGTTCGAGTTCTACCAGCCCGACGACGTGCTGCTGCTCGAGGAACTCGTCGCCGACGACGGCGGGGACGACCCCGAAACAGCGGTCGCTAAACGACAGGACGCGCTGTTCTTGCACCGGGCGATGGCCGGTCTTCCGGCGCTATGGCGCAGGGTTCTGTTTCTTGTCGATCTGAACGACACCCCGCTTGAAAAGGCCTCTTCGGTTCTCGGCATTCCTGAAGACGACGTGACCCGTATCGTGCAGTCGGCTCGCGATTATCTTCGCGATAAACTGCGTGAATCAGGTCAGTCTTCCGATACCGCTCATGCGCTTTTTGACAGCGCTCACCAGAGAAGGTTGCGAATTCCACAGCCCCTGCGGGATCGCGCGCGGCTGGAACGCGCTTTTCTGGGGGGCAGCCAAGGGGAAGCACCATGATGCGCGGTCACAATCGTCCACCCTTTCCGCCGAAGATACCCGGGACCAACATGAGGTCATGGGACGTTCCGAGCGCGATCATCTACCGGCCGGCACGTTCCGCGATGACATCGGCGCCGCGGCCCACCGACTGGATACTGGAATTCGAGCCGTCGCGTCCGCCCCAAATCGAGCCGCTGATGGGATATACTTCCAGCGACGATCCCTATCGTCCGATCCGGCTGAAATTCCCCGACCGCGAAAGCGCCGTGGAATTCGCGGAGCGGCAGGACTGGCGCTACATCGTGCGTGACGACAAGGCTCACCGGCACGCGCCTGACCGCTGGCGGGGAGAGGAGCGGCATCGCCTCTACAAGGGAGCCGATGCGCCGGAAGCCTATCGTATACCGTCCAGCGTGGATCACGGTCGCACGGATCACCGCGTCCGGCGCGCGGTCGAGGAGAAAGGCACGGTGGACCTGTCGTCGCAAGAACAGGCCGAATTCGATCCGGTGCTCGAAGCCTCGCTCGAATCCTTCCCGGCCTCCGATCCCCCGGCCTGGACGGGCGTGACGATAGCCGGGAAAGAACAATGAACGGAATGTCTAGCGCGAGCGAGGATCTGCCGCTTGTTTCCCTATCTTGACAGCGTCGCGCGCCGCTACCCGCCCGTCATCGTATGGGCGGTCATCGGCATGAGCGTCCTCGCGTTCCTCTATCAGACCAGCCTGCCGCCGCGCGTGCTGGATCGGTTCCTGTTCGAGTTCGCGCTGGTGCCCTCGCGCTTCTTCGGACAGCTAAGCCTCGTCGCCCCGTCCGACTGGACCCCATTCCTGACCAATATCTTCCTGCACGGGGGCTGGCTGCACCTCATCCTGAACATGTGGACGCTCTGGATCTTCGGCCCCGCCGTCGAAGATCGGCTCGGACCGGGTCGATTCACGCTGTTCTATCTGTTCTGTGGTGTGGCGGCCGGACTGGCTCATGCCCTGGCGAACCCAGACTCGGTCGTTCCCGCGCTTGGCGCATCGGGGGCGATCGCGGGCGTGATCGGTTGCTACGCACGCATGTTTCCGGCGGCTCGGCTGGTGGTGATCGTGCCGATTCTGTTCATTCCCCTCTTCTTCGAAATGCGCGCGGTCATTTTCGCCATGATCTGGTTTTTCATGCAGGTCATTCCCGGCTTTCTGTCGCTCGGCAGCGATCAGGCCACGGGCGGGATCGCCTGGTGGGCGCATATCGGCGGGTTTCTCGCCGGTTGGCTTGTAACGCCACTCCTGCGAAGGCGCGCCGATGCCTATCGCCACTATTATCGCGACGAGGGCATCTATGGCTTTCTGCCGGATGGCCGACGGGAAGGAGGACAAGGTCCATGGACATAATGCAGCTGTTCTGGCTGTTCTTCATCATATCGGCGCTGCAGCCGGTTCTGCAGCGCCGATATCTTGAGGCGATGCGCACACGCAAGATCGCCAACATCGAGAAGAAGCGCGGCAGTCGCGTCATTCTGCTGATCCATCGGCAGGAGACGATGAACCTGCTAGGCTTTCCCCTGATGCGCTACATCGACGTCAACGACTCCGAAGAAGTCCTGCGCGCGATCCAGATGACCGACGATGAAGTGCCGCTCGACATCGTGCTGCACACACCGGGCGGCCTTGTGCTGGCGGCAACCCAGATCGCTCGGGCCATTCAGGGCCACAAGGGCAAGGTCACCGTGTTCGTGCCGCATTACGCGATGTCGGGCGGCACGTTAATCGCGCTTGCTGCCGACGAGATCGTGATGTGCGAGCATTCCGTGCTGGGACCCGTCGATCCGCAACTTGGCCAGTTGCCTGCTGCCTCGCTCATCAAGGTCGTCGAGGAGAAACCCATCGCCGAGATCGACGACCAGACCCTGATCATGGCCGATGTCGGTCGCAAGGCCATTGCGCAGATCGAGGCATTCGCGAAACGTCTGCTGTCCGACAAGATGGATGAGAACCGCGCGGCGTCCGTGGCGGCGAAGCTGGCGACGGGCACCTGGACCCACGACTATCCCATCTCTGCCGATGAGGCCCGCGACATGGGCCTGCCCGTTGGAACGGACATGCCCAAGGAAATACTGGAGCTGATGACGCTCTATCCGCAGCCGGTTCGGCGCCAGGGCGGTGGCGTGGAATACCTGCCCGAGCCGCGGCAGCGAGAGGCGCGCCGCGCCATATCCACGCGCTGAACGCTTGCATCAGCCGGGCCGCCAAGACCGGCTCCTCAAAGAAAGGATACAAGATGCCCACGGTTGCTTGCCCGCAGTGCAGTTCCACCAACAGGGTGCCGCAGGAGCGCCTGACCGATAATCCCAATTGCGGACGCTGCGGCGTGCCTCTCTTTCAAGACAGGTCCGTCACGCTTACAGCGGCTAATTTTGACCGTCATGCGAATGCCGAACTGCCATTGCTGGTCGATTTCTGGGCCGAGTGGTGCGGGCCATGCAAGATGATGGCGCCCCAATTCGAGGCGGCGGCGCAGTCGCTCGAACCAAATTTCCGCCTTGGTAAGCTCGATACGGAAGCCGAACAGCAGATCGCCGGCCGTTACGGGATCCGCGGCATTCCCACCATGATCCTGTTCAGGAGCGGCAAGGAAATCGCGAGGACGAGCGGTGCAATGCCTGCCGCGCAGATAGCTCAGTGGGCGCGCTCGCACGTCTAGAGTTTACAGGTATTGGCCTTCCCTGCGCCATGCCATCAGGAGAAGAACATGCATGGCGTGACAGGTTTTGTCGAAAGTGCGGCCTTGTTGGTCTTTGCCGCGTTCGTGCTCGTGACGATATGTTCACGGTTCGGCGTGCCCAGCATTGTCGGTTACATTCTTGCCGGCATAGTCATCGGACCTGCCGGCCTCGGCCTGATTACCGAGAACGCTGCCCTGAGCAGCATTGGCGAGATCGGAGTGGTACTCCTGCTGTTCGCTCTTGGCCTGGAATTCTCATTCGAGAAGCTCGTAACGCTCAGGAAGCATGTCTTCGGTCTTGGAGCCGTGCAGGTTGCAGTTACGACGATAACGGTGTCGTTGGTAGCGAGTCTGATCTTCGATCTCGCGCCCGTCCCCGCAATCCTCATCGGCGGGGCCGTTGCCATGTCATCCACGGCCATGTGCCTCAAGGTGCTCGCAAGCGCGAACGCTCTGGGATCGGCCCAAGGACGTCTGTCCATTGCAGTGCTTCTGTTTCAAGACTTGGCAGCTGTCGCATTCCTGCTTCTGCACGATTCGATGAGTGGAGCCGCCGAAGGGTATGGCGTGATAACGGTCGTCGCCAGTGCAATGGCATTGGTTGCAGCTCTGTTCATTGCCCGTGGCCCGTTGCAGGTGCTTGCCCGTTGGGTAGCGTCGCGTGGCGATCCGGAAGTTGCCCAGCTCCTCGCGCTCACCATTGCACTAGGGTCTGCGATTGTCGCGGCCTCCGCCGGTCTTTCTCCGGCACTTGCCGCATTCGCGGCCGGCATGATTATCGGCGAGGGTGACGCGCGCCATGCTGTCGAGAACGAGATTAGGCCCTTCCGCGATCTGTTTGTCGGGATTTTCTTTGTCGGCATCGGAACGCAATTGCCACTTTGGATCATTCCATCTGCATGGCCTGTCATGCTGATCTGGCTCGCGATCATATTCGCGGGCAAGACGCTGATCGTTTTGTTCGTCGCCCGACTATTCGGCGAGTCGCTTCAGACCTCATGGCGCACTGGAATCATCCTGTCCCACGGAGGAGAATTCAGCCTGATGCTGCTATCGGTTTCCGCGGCATCGGGCATTGTAGCCGACGAGTTCGCCGGCCCCCTCCTTGTCGCGACTGGAGCGAGCATGCTGGTCGGTAGTCTTATGGTTAGATGGGCGGGGCTAAGGGTTTAGCAGGGTCAACATCAAGATAACTATGTTTCTCAGATCACTGAGAGCACGCCCGCGCCTGATCACGCATGACGCTATAGTCGGAGAGTATTTCGGCTATTGCCGACCTCTCCGGCAACAGATCGAGCTCGTCGGCTGCGCGTGCCTGGAAGTCGCGGCTATACTCGACAACCGGCGGACAGACGGTCGCGACGCGGGAATCAGAAGCGACCGTCGCGCAGGCGGTCAGCGAGATCGTTACGATCGCGAGGACGGCGAGCCGCAGCGTCGAGCATCTGGCGTTGGACGTCATTGGCCTTCTCCGAGGTTTCGAGGCGTTCTGCCAGCCGACCGGCGCGCTCACCGGAGCGCCGGAGTGCCAGCAAGAACAGGAGAACGGTGACCACGATCGCGCCGTAGCGCAGGGCCGCCCGCATCCACGGGGCGGCGGCGATCCCGGTGAACAGAGCAGCAATCATCGACGCCCCCGCTTCCAGTCGTCGATGCGGGCGTAGATCGTCACGGCAAGGCCCGCGAGCGCCACGGCGATGAACACCCAGCGCAAGGTGTCGAGATAGGGGACGAGCGGCAGGATCGCGGTCTGTGTCTCCGTCAGAACGTTTTGCGCCACCTCGACACCCGCTGCGCCCAGCGTGGCCACGCCAGCTGCGCCGCTGCCCTTCATCGTGCGGCTGTCTGCCAGGACCTCTCGCACGGGCGCCGTTTCCGCGGCGAACGCGGTCGCCCGCACCGGGAAACGCTCGCCCCATTGCCGAGCGGGACCGAGATCGATGTGCATGAAGCCCGAGCGGGGATAGTAGCCGAAGCCGAGAAAGCCAACGGCTCGGGCGGCAGCCTCGAACGCCGCCGGGTCGTGGTTCGCCATGGCGATGTCGAAGGCGGCGCCGTCGAGGTGCTTGGAGCGGGTCGCGCCGCCCACGGCGCGGTTGTGCTCGGGGCTGCGATAGGCGGAGCGGACGATCAGCGGTTTACCCAGCCGGTCGCGGAGCGCCTGCAGCTTGTCGAGTGCGGGTTCGTTGACGAGCAACTTGCCGGTGCCCCGGCAGGCGATCTCGGCCGGGCTGAAATTCGGCCAGCGCCAGGTGCCCTCGGGCACGTCGCGCCAATGGCGGTGGAAGGTTGTGTTCATGAGGGTCCTCCGAAACGAAAAAACCCGCCTCGAGGGCGGGTGCTGTTGGGCTGATGATGGGAGATTGGAGCGGCTACGGGCCGCCGCCGAAGATCTTCAGCTTGATGGCGATGCCGGCCATCAGGGCCAGCAGGACGCCGGTGGTGATCAGCCGCACGGCGGTCTGGACGGCCGTCTGTTTCGCGAGGCGGAAACCCGCGAGCAACGAGCGAAGATCGCGGATGTCCTCGGCCGCATCCTGGCCATCAAGGCCGACCTCATGCAGGGCGCGCCGCGCCCCTGTTTCGACCGCGCGCTCCAGCAGGGCTTCAAACTCGGCGGCCGGCAGCGCGATCAGCGACCCGCTTTCCGGTTCCTTGTCCATGACGCAATCCGGGAGTGATCAGAGGACCAGCGTGCCGGCCAACGTGAACCCGATCCCGGCGAGCGTGGCGTCGGGCGTCGATGGCGCGACCAAGCTGAGCACCTGACCGGGCTCCAGCACGGTTTCGCTGGCGGCGATGAAGGTGCCGCTCGTGGCGGCGGCGGCGAAGCGCATGGTCGCGCTGCTCACGCCGTCGACCCGGATGTCGAAATCCGCACTCGCGGTTGCCGCGGCCTCGGCGCTGGCATGGCTTCCGGCAAGATCGATCTTCAGTCGGGTGCGTCGCGCCACCGGCACCCGCGCTATCACTTCGTTCGCTGCCGGTTGCCCGGCCTTGTAGCCGCTGATGTCGGCCGGGGGATCGGCAGCATCCGCAGTCTCGACGACCTCGATGGCCAGCCACGTGCGCTCGAGGCCGCGCAGCTCCCCGGCTGTGCTGACATATACTGCCAACTCGAACCAGTCGCCCGCCGATACCGGCAGGACCGCGCTCGCCAGATTGCGCATCTGGTTGGAGTAGCCGCTGTCGCCGCGCACGATGAAGGACCCGCCGCCCAGAACGCTGTTGCCGTTCTTGCGCACCTCGACCAGCTGACTGGTCGGCGAGGTCTGCCACTCGATGTTGCCGACGATCCGGACCTTCGTCACCCCGGCGGGAATGGTCAGGCGCGAGGGCTGGCCGACATTCCAGAAGGTGTCGCTGTCGTACTCGGCGCTTTGCCAGGGCACAGCGACGTAGACGCCGGTCGTCGCGACGCTGAAATTGGTCGAGCGTCGTAGCAGCGCGCCCGGCGGTCGCCACGATATCGTTCATCGTCCCGCCGACGGCGCGCTTCATGTCGGCCATCTCCTTCTGGAGACGGGCAACATTGGTGATCATCTCGATCTCGAGCGTGCCGGCTTTCATCGGTTCACTCCTTCGAGTTGATCAGCGCCCGGAAGGCTTGGGAGACTTTCCGGGATACAGTGGGGCGATTGGTGCCGTCGGTGATGTCGGTCCACGGCGCCGGGCAATCGAGTTCCCTGGCATTCTGGCTTTCGGCGACGAACTCGACCGACAGGCGGCGCAGCAGCCGGCAGAGCCAGGGCGCCAGGTCCACGCCCATGCACGTCTGCCAGTGGGCGATGGTCGCCCATGACAGCGGCGCCGGGCCCATGGCGCCCGGTTCGGATGCGCCGATGTCCATCAGGGTGTCGATGATCCATGGCGTACGGATCGGCGGCATGTCGGGGACGATGCCGTCGACGCCCAAGCGCTGGAGGCGTGTCTGCGGGTCGGGATCTTCCGTTTTCTTGGCCGCAGACTGGCGCGGCTTCGGCGCGGTGCCGAGCCAGGCCAGCTGCCGGACGTAGAGGCTCAGCTCGCGGCCGAGCTCGTCGTAAAATTTGCCCAGTCATTGATGTGCGCTGCAACCTGGGCCGCGATGAAGCCGATCGAGGGGTCCTCATAGGCCTTGCGGAACAGGGCAGCACCTTCCAGCCCTTCGGCCGGCGGATAGGTGAAATGGTTGAAGCTGACCGTGCAGGCCGCGAGGAACTCGGCCTGTTCGGCGAGCTTCTCCTCGGCCGTCTGGTCCATCTTCCCACGCTTCTTGATCTTGTCGACCAGCAGGTTCTGCTGGCGCGACTGGGCGCGCTGATAGACCTTGGTGCCCGGGCCATAGACGGTGATCGAGAGGCGCTGGCCCTTGTTGTCGTACAGCGGGGCGTCATCGCCGCCGACCAGTTCGACAGTCGAGGTTTCGGTCGCGGCAAGCTTTGTAATGTCGTACATGAAAGCCATCCTTTCCTTCTTGAAATCAGGTCGCAACTGAACCGATGGCGTCCGGTCATGGTCGGTTCAGGAGATTTTGCCGAACTTCGGCGCGTTCGCCTGAGCGATTCGACAATGGGAGACGAAGCGATGCATGCGATGCGCATTCTTGGACTTGCGGCGATGATGGCCGTGACCACCGCTCCACTTGCAGCCCATGCGGAGCCCGATAAGAAGAACAACCGTGGCTACGTCGTCGGCGCTGGCGGCGTGGCGCGATCGGCAAATACGCCTCAGCCCGATGGCGGCGAGCCGGGCACCACTGTCCCCAAGCAGACCCAGCAGGCGACTTTCGGCGAACGGGTCAATGCTGGCTCCCAACAGGTGGGGAGTGCCGGTGGACCCACCGCCGCAACGACAACCGGGAAAGCAAACCAGCCCAAGCCGCGCAGCCCGCAAGACGCTGACAGGAGTATGCTCTCCATCATCAGGTAGAGTGGGCCTTCCGCGGGACTGCTCTATATGGTCAGGGGGCCAGCACCTCAACCACGCCGACACCGACGGAATTGGTCGTCAGTTCCAGCGTCACGGTGGCGGTGGTGATCTGGTCGACCGAGCCGACGTTCACCTTGAAGCTCATGACCTGCGCCTGGAAATAGTACTTGTCGCCGTTCTGGGTGGTCACGAGGAAGCTGTGATCGCTGTCTGAGGTGGAAGCGGATTTCAGCAGGATCTGGCCGGCATCGTCGGTATCGAGACCGAGCTGGATGGTCATCGTGCCCTGGTTGAAGCTGCCCTTCTTCTTGACGACGCCGCGGCTGCCGACCGGATTGAAGGTGACGAGGTTGTATTCCCGGCCGAACTCGCCGAGGTCCGACACCTCGCCGACCAGCGTCATGGTCAGCGCATTGTAGCCGGTGGGATCGAAGGTCGCAGGGGTAGAGGCCGACACCTTCAACGTGGTGCCGGCGGAAGTCCGAACGGTCATGGCAGTGGTTCCTTGATTGTTGGTGAGGCCTCAGCGCGCCTCGTTGAATGAGACGCGGAAATCTTGGCTTTGCATGTGGATGCCGGTCTCCTCGTCGAGGAAATCAGGACCGGCGGAGTCGGTGTGGACGGTCACGTCGGTGAGCCCGTCGATTGC
Source organism: Alteraurantiacibacter palmitatis (assembly GCF_037154115.1). Classification (NCBI taxonomy): domain Bacteria; kingdom Pseudomonadati; phylum Pseudomonadota; class Alphaproteobacteria; order Sphingomonadales; family Erythrobacteraceae; genus Alteraurantiacibacter; species Alteraurantiacibacter palmitatis. The sequence continues at coordinate 10,204 of NZ_JBANRO010000016.1, forward strand.
GGGCATGCGGTCGGCCGCTGCCGCCCGGACCGCGCGGATAAGAGCCTTGGCGGCCGGATAGGTGGCGGCGAGCACCGTCACCTGCACCCGCTCGGTCACCCTACGTTTCGGGCCGGGCGCGGCGATATTGCGGTCGGTGCTGCTGACCGACATGAGCGAGATCGCCGGGATCGTGGTGCCCTGCGGCAGCATTCCAGCGACAATCCGCACCGCAGGGACGAGTGCTGTCACCCCGGTGTCGGCCACCAAGAGACTGCGGACCGCAATCACTCCGTTCATTCGTCATCGACCTCGAGGGTCGGCGCCTTCAGGTTCCCGATCTGGACTCGGTGCGCGATGTAAGCGCCCATGGCGTTCACGGCTTCCTCGGCCTTCTGGTCCAGCGCCGGACGCAGGAACGGCTTGGCCGCATGGCCCGGGTGCATGACCACGGGACCGACAAAGTTCTCGCCGATCTTCAGGCTGCCGCGCTTCACCATCTTGTTGATCGTGCCGATGCTGACCTTGCGCGCGCCGCGGCGGGTATTGCGCACCGGCTTGTCGGCCTCGGCGACCGAGATCAGGTGCGGCGCAACGCCGTATTCAATGAACAGACCGAGATAGGAGCCGGACCCGCGCAGCTTGACGTAGGAGCTGAGCCGGCTGCCGGCGGTGCGCGTGCCAATGCCGATCGCCTTCTTGAGCTGGCCGGTGCGGACCGGGACATTGGCCTTGGCCTGCTGCTGGATGACCTTGGCCCCGGCACGCAGCCCGCCGCGGATGACGTTGCGCTCGAGGTTCTTGGGCAGTTCGTCGAGCAGGCGCAGCAGTTCAGGGCCGCCCTTGAGCCGGATCGTCATGGCGCGGCTCCTTCGCTGCTATGTTGCTCGACAATGAGCTCGATGCCTTCGCGGCGGCCGAGTTCCGCGGGCCCCGACACGATCTGCAGGACGCGGGTCCCGATGATCACCCGCATGTCCGGGGTGATCCCGGCGAGATGGCGCATCCGGATTCGCGCAGGCCGGTTGGCGATGACAATGCTGTCGGCCAGGCGCTCGGCCCGGCTTGGCAGGACGTCCTGTACCTCGGCCCAAACCGTGGCGAACTCGGTCCAGGTGACGGTTTCCGTTCCATAGAGGGGATCAGGGGTGACGACCTTGCGTTCGATCCGGATCCGGGTGTCGAGCCGGGATGCTAGACCCATCGCGCGGCCAGCTGGTTGACAAGGGTGTCGAAGGCCAGACAGCCTGCACCTTCGCGATTTTCGAACAGGGAGGCGGTCTTCACGAGGATCGCGGCCCGGGCGATGGCCAGGTCCGGATGGTCCTCGGCAAAACCTGCAGACAGGGTGACGGTGATCTGCCCATCGAGCGCCAGCGGGGGCCATGATTTGCCGGCAGCGGGGCGGATACGCATGAATCCATGGCGTGCCCGAGCAATATAATCGACCTCGGGCAAGGTGACCGTCGCACCGCCGGTGGCAGTGTAGGTTATGGCCGCAATCGTCACGGGCCGGACCGGCACGGTGATTTCATCGGGCCACGCCCCCAGCACCACGGCGAGCGTCTGCTGGCATAGCCGCAGATCCGCGAGCCGTTCGAGCTCGGCCTGGGCCGCATCAAGGTGGATGGCCAGCAGCATGTCTTCGTCATGGGCATCGAGACGCAGCTGCTGGCGTGCTTCCTCAAGCGTCACGGGACGGTCCTGGGGCGGCTCGATCGTTACAATCTCGGACATTACTCCGCCTTGGTGCGGTGCGTGGATCCCGATTTGCGCGTGACCGTCGGTGCAGGTTCGTCGGATGCAACTTCCACCGCGAGCCCGCGTTCGATCAGCTGGCGGCCGAAGTGGTCGTCGAGCTCGAAGCTCTGGCCGGCCAGATTGTTGTTGGAGCTGACCGAGCTGATGTGCAGGGTATCAAGGGCTTTGAGGATCATGGGTTATCCCTTCCGGTGGATGAGAGGGGCTGGAATGAACCGGCCCCTGCATCATCAGGCGGCCGTTGCCGCGGTGGCAGCCGCCGCGAAGTCGCCCTTCACGAAAGCCTCCGGGCGGTAGACCGCCAGCGCGAGACGCTCTTCGGCCAGGACGGTCACCAGGTTCTTGCGGAAGTTCTGGTCGTCCTCGGTCGAGATCTCGACCATGGCGTCCATGCGGTCAAAGATCTGCGCGCCCAGCTGGAAGGCGCCGGTCAGGAACTTGCCCGTCGCCATCGACTGCGTTGCCACCACTGGCTGCCCCCACAGCGTCGGCGACAGGTTGCCTTGCGGATTGCCGATGATGAACTGGCCGGTCGTGTCCTTCAGCAGTTCGATCGCCGCCCAGTCGGACGGATGCAGCACGACGCCAGTCGACATCAGCTCGGAAAGAGCGGTCTGAAGCATGGCGAGGCGCAGGACATCGATGCGGGTGACAGGCGCCGGGATCGTGATCGGCGGCGCAAAGGCGGTCGCCTGGGTGTAGACGCCGTGCAGATCGGTGCCGGTACCCCCGCCGTTGAGCAGCTGGTTCTCTTCAACGAGCGCCAGGCCATAGGTCAGGCGGCCGTCGATGTAGGATTGCAGCATCGGCACGTCGTCGAGGATCTGGCGGGTGGCCAGGACCCAGTGGGCGATCGTGGTGACGCTGCTGGTCACGACATCGAACTTGATGTCGGTCTGCGGCTTGGTGGCGCCGGCCGTTTCCGACACGGTGGCGGCTGCATTGGTGAAGCCGGTTTCCTTCACGTACTGGACGGCGTTGCTGTTGGTGCGGCCCGGGGTCAGCAGGTCGCGGACCGTCAAGCGGCGCTGGCCAGGGGTGATGATCCCCGGCTGACGATCCGGCACGATGAGGTCGCCGGCCGAGCCGTTGGCATCGGTCGTGAGGGCAGAGACGATCGCCTTGACCTCGACACTGGCGCGGCCGCGCGCGGTCTTGCTGTTCAGGAACGGCTTGATGGTGTCGGACGAAACGACGCGTTCACCGATGGTCCGATAGTCGGAGCGTTCGTCGTCCTGCTTCTTGCGGGCGAGCTTCTGCTCGACCTCGTCGAGGCGAGCCTTGGCTTCATTGAGCGCGGTCAGCGCCTCGTCGGCCAGTTGCTTGGTCGCGGCCGAGAGCTCTTCACCCTTGGCAGCCTTGCCCAGCGCCTCTTCGGCGATGGCTTTTACCTGGTCATGGCGCGTATCGAACGCAGCCTTCACTTCTTGCGCCAACTGATCGGCGGTCTTGGTCTCGGTCATGGGATTGCTCCGAAGGAGGTGGGTTCAGCCGCGGATTTGCGCGGCAAGAGCCGACAGAAAGTCGGTGTTGGACTCACTGCCGGACTCACTCCGGAGCAGCGATTTGAGGCCTTTCCCCGCGATTGCGGTGGCCTGGCTTTTCGAGAACCCTGCCTCGCGCAGGAAATTCTCAAAATCGGAGAGCGACGGCATGGTCTGCCCGTCGGTGACGGTCTTGACCGCCGTCACCTTGGCCTCAGTGTTCATGGGCATGGTGACGAGGCTGATTTCGCGAAGATCAATCTTTTTGAGCCGCAGGACGCCGGCCTTGTAGGGGTCGGGAGCGGCACCACCCTTGGGGATGGTGTAGCCGATCGAGAGGCCACCAAGCGCACCGTGCTTCAGCTTGCCATAGGCGCGCTGGGCGACGGGATCGCCGTCCAGGATCAGCTGCCCGCGCACGAACAGCCCGCGGTCATCTTCGAAGATGTCGCGCCAGACGCCGATGGGTTCGCGCTGGTCGTGCTGCCAGAGCATCGGGATGCCCCAGCCTTCGGCGCGGGCCTTGGCGACACTCTCCCGGAAAGCGCCCGGTTCGATGAGATCGCCGCCCTGGTCGACATTGCCGAAGGTCGAGGCGTAGCCCTCGAACTGCCCGGTGTCCTGAAGGTCACTGGATTTGAGGGTCAGGGTGAGATGTTTCATTTAGGGGGCTCCGATGGGGCATTCGCTTGGGCAAGCGGCAGCAATCCTGCCTGACTGATGGGCACGTTCTGCATCTGCATACGGGGGACATCGCCGCCTTCGACCGGCGGCAGGTTTTCGAGCGCGCGGACCTCGTTGATGGTCATCACGCCATTACTCAGCATCTGCTGATAAAAGGAGGCTCGCGCACCGCTGTCGCCGCGCAGCAATCCTTCGAGGTTGAATTCAATCACAAGCCCTGCCTGCCTGTCGGCGGGCGAGAGCAGCTGTTTGGCCAGTGCCTGTTCGATGCGCTTCAGGCGCCGACGCAACGTGAACTTCTGAAATCCAAGGGTCTGTTGTTCGAGGCCAGTGCCCCAGCTGGTGGTCTTCTCGGTATGGCCGACCATGAACGGCGGCACGCCGAAGAAGCGGCAGACTTCCTCGACAGAGAAAGCCCGGCTCTGCAGCATCTGCGCGTCTTCCGGACTGATCGAGAGTTGGACCCAGTCCATGCCGCGGTCGAGCAGCATGGGCCGTCCGGCGTTGATCGCGCCGGCAAACTTCTCCTGCAGCAATTCCTCGGCCTGTTTGCGCTGGTCGAGGGTCAGGCTATCGGCGGTCTTGAGCAGGCCCGAGGGCCGCACCCCGTTTCGGAAGGTGTCCCCGGAGGCCCGTTCGATAGCTTGCGCCAGTCCGAAGGTCTGGCGGCCGAAGCTAAGGGTAGAAAGACCGCCCAGCGGGTTGCCGCCAAAGCCCCGGATGTGGAGCATGTTGTCCTGTTGGACGATCGACTGGACGCCATTGTCTGACCACTCGTATTCAAGGCTGCCATCGCGCAGACGGCGCACGATCATGAGCTCGGGCGAGATCGGAACGCTGAGCGCCACGACCCGGCCATTGCTGCCCCGGATGATCTCGGCATAGGCGTTGCCGTTCAATTCCAGGCACGCGCAGATGAACTCCCAGAAGTCGACCGCGGTCTGGTCCGCATTCGGGCTATCGTGCAAGATCCGGTAAAGCGGGTGATCGCTAGCGACCGTTCGGGCGCCGCCTTTGGTCCGGTAGACCATCAGCGGCAGTGAAGCGATCGTGCCGGCGAGCAAGTTGACGCAGGCCCAGGCCGAAGCGAGCCCCAGCACCGAGCTGGTTGAGACCACTTCGCCGGTCGTGGTCGTTCGGCCGCCAACGGCCTGCGCCAGTCGCGGATCGGTGAGGCCGATGGAGCGCGCGATGTAGCCGAGCGCCTTTTGAATGAGGTTCATGCGAGGCTCTTCAGCCAATCGTCGATCGAGCCGGTGGTGTCGCCTGCCATCGCTGCCCCCACTGCCATGCACAGCGCCACGGCTGCGTCGATCTTGTTCAGGGCCCTCTGCTTGGAGAGCCAGTAATTGTCCCAGCGGTCGGTCTCGATGACCGCCGACATGATCGCCGAGACCAGCACCGGGTTGCGCTTCAGCCGGATCCGGCCCTCGAGCATCATTTCCTCGAGCTGGCGGACCGAGCCCGGCATCCACAGGCCCTGGGGCTCGCGGTCCTGCGATTTTGCGGCCAATTTCATGGCATCGGTCGGCTTGCCGCGCTTGGTCCCGCCTTGCGGATGCTCGACAAACTCCATGTCGAGGCCGAGTTCGGCAATATCCTCTTCAAGCCGCCGGAAGGCGTAGCGGTCGTAGGCGACCATCTGGACGTCGTAATCGCGATCGTATTCGGCCAGTGCCTGGGCAACGTGCCGGAAATTGATGTTCTCGCCCTGCGGCGCCTGCAGGAAACCTTGGGCGACCCAGACGTCGTAGGGCTGCTTGTCGCGCAGGGTGCGCGCGGCAAGCGTGTCGCCGGGCGTCCAGGCCTCGATCCACGCATCGAAACAGGGCTTGCCGTCTTTCTCGCCGGTCCGCTGCACGGCGGCGAGCGCAGTGATGTCGCGGTTCTGGCTGAGATCGAGGCCGAGCCAGACCTTCGTGCGCACCTTCGGCTCGAAATCCGCCAGTAACGGCTCCAGGGTTGCCCGGGTCATCCAGGCGGTTTCGGCGTCGGTCCAGACGCAGAAATGCAGCCGCAGGATGCCGTTCAACTGGCCGGGAATGGCCCGGGCCTGGGCCACGACCTCTGCAAGATATTCCTCCGTGATGGTCACACCCAGCAGCGGGTTGGCCTTGATCCAGCAGGCCGGATCATTGAGCGGGTCGTCGCCCTCGTCGAGCGCGCAGACATAACTGAACGTCGTGTCGTCGATGATCTCGCCGAGATAGGTCGGGTCGGTCAGCGCATCGATATTGCCGGCTGCAACCTTGACCGCGTGCTCGTGCTCTTCCCAGGCCACCGAATTGCGGTCGGACCCCGAGTTCGTGATCATGAACAGCAGCGGTTCGCGCCGGAACTTGAAACCGCGCTCCAGCATCTCGATGATCGAGCGGTCCGGCAGCTCGTGGATCTCGTCGGCCAACACGAAATAGGGACGCGGGCCAGAGCCGGTCTTGCCGGTATCGCGCGACACAGGGCGGAAGAACGAGCCCGACGCGTGATGCGCGATGTTGAATTCACGGCCGGGACCGCCCGAGAACTCCAGCCGCCGCGCCAATGCCGGCGACTGGCGGACCATTTTCACCGCATCGGCAAAAAGAATGCCCGCCTGTTCCCGTTTGGCCGCTGCAGCATAAATCTGGGCGCCAGCTTCCCCGGCCGCCGTCATGCCGAACAGGCCAATACCGCCCGCGACCGGCGATTTGCCGTTACCCTTGCCCTGTTCGATGTAGGCCCGGCGGAAGCGTCTACGGCCATCGGCGCGTTTCCAGCCGAACAGGCTGCCGATGATGAAGGCCTGGCTCGGCTCCAGCCGGAAAGGCTGGCCCTCGAACTGGCCTTCGGAAAGCTTCAGCACCTCCTCGAAGAACCCGAAGGCGTGGTTGGCAGCCTCGAGATCGAACCGGATCCCGTCGGTGCGCTTCAGGTCGTCGAGGTGACGGCGACAGGCATTGCGCACGTGCGGTCCGGCAACGATCTCGCCGGCAACAACCGCGCGGGCGTAGTCGGTCGTCCGGTCAGCTGAAGAAGCGGTCGGCGGGGTCGGCGCCTTCCGACGTCGCCTCGGCTGAGATCCTGCTTCTGGCACTGGGCGTCATCCCGAATTCTGCCGCGTAACGCATCATGTCCGCAGCCGCCTTGTTGGCGGTCCCGACGAGCGGGTTCTGGATCGCGTTGCCGTTAGAGGTCTTGATCATCAGGCCGCCGGTCAGCTGGTCCTTCTCGGCCATCTTGGCGATCGCCCGTTCGGCCTGGACCCATCGGCCGTATGCCTGTGCGTAGGCGGCAAGCGCGGCCCGATCGACTTCGGACAGGAGGCCGATCCGGTGCAGCCAGTGGGCGACCCGGTTCCATTCCTCCAGCGCGTCAGCGGTCAAATGGGGCGGCGGTGCCGGCAGTGCCGCAGGCACAGCGGCCTCCTTACGGTTGAGCGGGCGCTTGCCGCGATTACCCTCAATCAGCTTCAGATGGGTTGGTTTGGGTTTCGTTCCGGGCTTCATCGTTCAATTCCTGGGGGAGCCCGGCCACGATCTCGTCAAATGTCCGGCCGTCGCCTTCCAGGGTTGCGGCAGCGCCGGTAAAGTCCTGCCAGCGCTTGATGGTTACATCGACATAGGCCGGGTTTAGCTCGATCGCGTGGACCGAACGGCCGGTCATTTCGCCGGCAATGATCGTGGTGCCCGAGCCTGAAAACGGCTCGTAGACCGCCTGGCCGGGGCTGGAGTTGTTCTCGATCGGGCGCTTCATGCACTCGACCGGCTTCTGGGTCCCATGACCCGTCTCGTTCTTCTTGGGCTTGGCGATATGCCAGACGGTCGTCTGCTTGCGGTCGCCGGACCAGTGCCCCTTGGCGCCCTTCTTTACGGCATACCAGCAGGGCTCGTGCTCCCAGTGATAATCGCCTCGGGATAGAACCAGCTGGCCCTTGTCCCAGATGATCTGGCTGCGCAGCTGGAAGCCGCTTGCGGCAAGGCTGTCCCCCACAACACCGGCAAACAGGCCAGCATGCCAGACATAGGCAACGTCGCCCGGGAACAGTGCCCATGCTTCGCGCCAGTCCGCCTTGTCGTCGTTCAGCACCTTGCCCTTGGCCGAGCCGCTGGCAGCAACGCCTGCTTTCTCCCGCCAGGCCGGGTCATATTCCACCCCATAGGGCGGATCGGTGACCATCAGGTGCGGCGTGATGCCGTTCAACGTCTTGGCCACGGTGTCGGCATCGGTGCTGTCACCGCACACCAGCCGGTGCTTGCCGAGCAGCCAGACGTCGCCGGGAGAACTCACCGGAATTTCTGGAGGGTTGGGAATCTCATCCGGATCGGTCAGGCCCTCGGTCTTTTCGGCCAGCAGCTTCGACAGCTCGTCGTCCGAGAACCCGGTCAGCATCAGGTAGAAATCGAAGCCCTGCAGGTCGCCGAGTTCGACCGCGAGCAGCTCGAGGTCCCAGCCAGCGTTCAGCGCCAGCTTGTTATCGGCGATGACGTAGGCCTTCTTCTGGGCCTCGCTCCAGCCCGTGGCGACCATGGTCGGGATCTGCGTCAGGCCCAGCTTGCGCGCCGCAAGCAGGCGACCGTGACCGGCGATCAGGCCGCCATCCTCGTCGACCAGCACGGGGTTGGTCCAGCCCCATTCGCGGATCGAAGCCGCGATCTGCGCGACCTGTTCGTCGGAGTGCGTGCGGGAATTGCGCGCGTAGGGCGTGATTTTTTCTATGGGCCAGAACTCACTGTTCTGGGCCGGCCAGTTTTGAGGCATAGCTTTCTCGCGCTATATGGCTGCTATTAGTATCAATCAGCTGACGAGGCAGACCGGATCGCGGATGGGACTTTCATCGACACAGATTGGCGCGATCGGGGAAAATTTGCTGATCAACGCATTGATGAAAGCCAGCGAGGGCAGGCTTTCTCCGTTCCAGCCACTTGCTGACGATGACGGCCTCGATGTGCTCTTTTTTGATAAGGTCACCGGGAATTCGGTTGCCATCCAATTGAAGTGCCGAACCGTATCGATCCGCAAGAAGGGGTCTGATGAGCGAGGAAACTCAGTTCATTTCCAAGTCCGACAGTCGACATACCGCGAAGCCCGGAAAGCCTATCTTGTTGCCGCCCTGTTTGATGAGGGGCTGACGACCTTTGAGGCAATGTGGTTCCTGCCGATGGAGATGCTTCCAGAAATCGCCCTCGACATATCAGGAAAATATGTGATCCGGCCAAGCAAAGCCCCGGGCAGCAACGATAAGTACGTTCCTTTCCGATGCCTTTCCGCATTGGAGTTGGCCCATAGAATCATCGATATTTGCGAAAATTAGCCTGCTGACCCCCGGTCGCTAACTCGCGGGCGTGAAAAGTTTGGGCCAGGCGCGGTTTCCCCTCCCGAGGCCCCAGACTTTCGACCCGCCCCCGGGGGGCTCAGCCGATCGGCCAGCCATCCGGGCCGGTGCCGATAGTCCGGCGCAGCCCGAACTGCTCGGCCGTGCGCGTCCGGTGACAGTCAGCACAGAGACAGCGGATGTTGCTGTCATCGTCGCTGCCACCCTGGGTGAGCGGCACGATGTGGTCCGGTACTGTGGCTTCCCGAACGATGCCCCTGGCAGCGCAGTCCCGGCAGAGCGGCTCGGTCTGTAATCGTCGCAGACGCTGCGCTACTGCCCGACGTCCCCGTTGCCGTTCAGCCATGCGCAACGCCTGAAACGAACAACGCCCGGAAGCGGTCAAGCTCCGGGCGCAGTTCTCAATCCTCTATTTCGGAAGGTCTACAGCATTGGGCAATTCTTGTCAATGTGAAATTCAACAATACCCCAATAGATCCAGTTTGTTACTTCACTTGATAGCCAAGTGAATCTGATCACGAACTATCGCTGCCAATGCGAAACAGGCGACACAAGGCATCCAGACCATGGCCAAGGTTGATGATGTCCGCTGCCGACCATTTCGATGCTTCGGCTTCATGGCACACCACTGCATGAACAAGGAAGCTGGGCTTGCGCCCGACAGTACCGAGGGCATCGTGGTCAGCTGTGCGCAGCATCATGATTGCAGCAGCAGCGCGGCGACGAACCTTCTCGACCAGATCCGGGTCATGGTCAGGCGCGCTACCACCGAAGATACCCTCGTTGATGAGCAGGGCTGTCACAGAACGAGGTTGATCCATGGGCAGGCCCATGATCGCACGGTTGCGGGCCATGATTTCACCGTACATCTCACCTGCCGCATATTGGTCCGCTGTGATCTTGCCCGCGAAGGCGACCCGGCCAAGCGCCGTGCCCAACCGGTCGTCCTTCGCCTGCCTCTCCGTCACGCCGTAATGGCGCTGCCGGGCTTCGAGCGCAGTTGCAACGACTTCACGCTGGGTCTCGCCCACACTGGCAGGGGCCAGCTTGCCGCAGGGGTGGCGACGGCCCGCCTTGCGCTTACGACCGCGGGCCACGGATAATCTCCGGAATGAGCGCCGCATAGCCGATCACATCGATCGGACCGTCAGCATAGTTGGGATCATGGGCGAGCCGCGCCAGCTTCAGGTCGATCATGCACAGCGCAACCTGCTGCGCCGATACGGGCGTTCCCAAGGTGATCGACCAGCGCCGGGCAATCGCCTCCATCTGGGTTTTCGGATCGCCGTATGCAGCGCCGCGATCTTCCAGCACCTGCGCCACGCGCTTCAGGAAACCGGCCGCGCTCACCGGACACCTCCACGGGTCTCGATAGCCCAAAGCAGAATGGCGATGGCATCAGCCTCGTTCTCGTCGGCAGGGGCAAAGCCCTTGGCGCGAACTGCCGCGATAACGGCTGCCTTGTCGGCATTGCCCTTGCCGGCGATGAA
>NZ_JBANRO010000017.1:0-19028 GCF_037154115.1 Alteraurantiacibacter palmitatis
TCCGCTTCATTCGTCCGTCTCCTTCTCAGGGCCGGACTCTACTTATCACTGGAAGAAATCTAGGGGCTCAGACCACGAGGGCAATATAACCTACACCCCTACAAACTGCCCGGCCTCGCGGTCTTTCCTCACCCGCAAGCCGTCAAACACCTGCCCGCTCATTGCGATCCACACGCCCGGCGCGGCGGTTTGGGCGGTGGCGAAGGCCATGCCGAGGTTGAAGGGCGCGTCGGTTTCGGCAAAGCGGGCAGGGGAGAGCGCGCCGGTCAGCACGATCACCTTGCCCGGCACTTCGGCTGCCAGCACGCGCGCCGTATCGGTCATCGTGTCGGTGCCATGGGTGATGACGATGCGGCTTTCGGGCGCTTCTCGTGCAGCGGCGGCGATCAGGGCGCGGTCGGCATCGGTCAGGTCCAGGCTGTCCTTGCGCATCAGTTCGACCACGCGAAACGGCAGCGTCACCCGCGCCTGCGCCAACAGCGCCGGGATGCCGCTGTCGGTGATCTGGTATTCGCTCAGCGCGTCGAAATAGTTCTTGTCGATCGTGCCGCCAGTGGTGAGGACGAGGAGGGGCGAGGAGGTCATGCCCCGATGCTTACCGCTGCCGCTCCGGGTTCACCAGCATCCGCTGCAAGGCCCGCAGAATCAGCACCGCCAGCGGGATCATCAAAACCACAAGGCACCACAAGCCCAGCACGCTCGGCACAAGGAAGTGGTAGAACGCCGCCGCCGCGACCAGCGGCAGCAGCGCCAGCGCAAAGTCGCGCCCGCCCGTCTGGCCCGCGGACCGGGCGTAGAGTGTTTCGTAGCGGTGTTCGGCACTCTCTCCCAAAGCCAGCGGATGCGGCTCCAGCATTGCCGCATAACGGTGCAGCAGCGCGAACATCAGGAGGGCGGTCAGCGCCACGGCCAGCCCGGCACACAGGCTCCACGTGGGCGAGCGTTCGAGCAGCAGCGCCCAATAGAGGCCGCAGATATTGACCGGCATCACCGCCGCCAGCGCCAGCGGGGCAAAGCGGTTGACGAGGATCGCCACTCCGGCCGCCATCTGCATCCCCATCGCCACATCGAGGAGCGCGCTGAAACGCAGCGCCTCCATCAACTGGATGGCGAGCGGCGTGCTCCCTTCGGGAAAAGGCATAAAGGGGCCGGCAAAATGGTTGAGCCCGTTATACAGCAGCATTGCGCCCAGCAGCAGCCGGGCTGGGGGAAGCAGGCGGGCGATCATGGCGCCTCCTCCCGCATGGCTGGAGGCCAGTGCATGGCGGCGCGCGGGTGCAGCAGCGCGCGGTAACTGGGCCAATAGGCCAGCATCAGCAGCACATTCGCGCCCAGCACCGCCCAGCCGTAATAGGCTGACACCGAATCCCACCCCTGCAGCGGCACATCCCAGTACCAGACGTTGAACGACACCGGCAGTTCCAGCACCAGCGCCAGCGGCACCCGCCAGCCCAGCAGCAGGCAAATCCCGGCAAACAGTTCCACCGCCTTCACGAGGGAGAACAGCCCCGTATCGATCAGCGCCACGATCAGCGCGGTGCTTTCCGGCTGGTTGCCCAGCGGCTGGTAGAACAGGGGATAGAAGTGGTTGAGCCCCGCCGGGATCAGCCAGGCGGCAAAGCCCAGCCGCAGCGTCCACACCAGATAACGCATCGGTCCTCTCCCCCCGATTTGCCCGGACAGCTCTGCCGGCTGATCCGTGACGGGGAGGAGCCTAGGGCCGAAGCGGTGCGGTTACAACACATCCCCTACCGCCCCGCCAGCAGCGCAGCCTGCATGATGGCGTGGATCGTGTGCTGTTCGATCGTGCCGCGGAACAGATGCGCCATCGGCCCGCTGGCGCGCACCGCCACATCCTCGCCGCCATGCGTTTCGCTGCCAAGAGGCACCAGCGCCTGTTGCAGGTAATCGTGGTCGTGCGTGTCGTGTTCGGCGGGATCGGGGCGGAGGCCGCTTGCCGCGCGGTCCACCGCTCCGGGGCCGTTGAGATAGCCCAGCGTGGTATAGGCCAAGCCGTCATCGGCCAGCGTCACATCGCCATCTTCGCGCACCAGCCCCAGGATCGGATTGCCGCGCGAAGGATAGCCCGCCATGCCAATGACATGGCTGTGATCGGCGGTGGTGACGATCAGCGTATCCGCCGGGTCAGTCAGCGCCATGGCGGCGGCCACCGCCTCGTCCATGGCCGCCGCATCGGCCAGCGCGCGCGCCGCATTGCCCGCATGGTGCGCATGGTCGATCCGACCCGCTTCCACCAGCAGGATGAAGCCGTTCGGATTGCGGGACAGGCGCGCGATCGCCGCCGCCGTCATCTCGGCCAGCGAAGGTTCGCCCGCGGGGTCTTGCGCCCGGTCGATCGTGTAGCGCATATGGTCGGGCTCGAACAGAGCGAGCAGCGGGCCGGGCGCGGCGGGGTCGATTGCGGCAAGGCCCGCTGCATCGGTGACATAATGCCCCTGCGGATGGCGCGCGCGCCATTCGGCCAGCAGGTTACGCCCGTCATCGCGCAGGCCGGTAATGGCGGGATATTCAGGGTCTGCCACACTTGCCGGCACGAAATAGCGGCGCCCGCCGCCCATCACCACATCCAGCGCCGCACCGGTGGCGCCATCCACCAGCTGCGCGGCGATATCGGTGCAGCCTTGGGCTGCAGCTTCTGCCGGCAGGCGGGCTTCCCAATTGCGGTGCGCCGTGTGGGCATAGGCGGCAGCTGGCGTTGCGTGCGTGATGCGGGTGGTGGTGATAACGCCGGTCGCCAGCCCCATGCCCTGCGCCTGTGCGATCAGCGAAGGCGCCTCGTGCCCGCGCCCGCTCGCACAATCGCCGATCAGCGCTTCGGGGCCATAACCGATCACGGCGGCGCGCGCCTTCACCCCGGACAGGATGGCGGTGGCGGTGGGGGCCGAATCGGACACCTGCGCATCGTGCGAATAGGTGCGCACCAGCGCGGAATGGGGCAGCGTATCCATCGCGGTGACAAAGCTTTCGCCGTCCACGCCGCGTTGCTGGCCCTGATAGATGCGCGCCGCGGTCAGCGTGGTGACGCCAAACCCGTCGCCGATGAAGATGATGATATTGCGCGCCGGCCCGTCAACCGGCTGCACGCCGCGCAGCCGTTCCAGCTCCGCCTGTGCCTGCGCGCGGTAGGCGGCGCTGTCGGCCGGCTGGGCGGCGGCGGGCAATGCGGAGAGCGCAAGAATGGTGATCGCAGCGGAAAAAGCAAAAGCCCGGCGGGCGGAAACGGACATGGGACAATCTCCTCACAATCCGTTTCCCCTGCCGGGCTTTGATGACAATTGCGGGTCGATCAGTTCCCGTTTGCAGCGGGCACGCGCGCATAGACCTGGAAATCGTCGAGGAAGAGCGAGCCCTGGAAATTCGGCATGAACCGGTCGATCGTGCGCAGCGCGTCGGTGGTGCACAGCTGGCTCGAATAGCGCTCGAACACCGGCACATCGCTGTCGCGCAGCATTTCGGGACGCCGCGCGCGGGCGACATAAACCTTGTCGCCGGCTTCATAGACCACGCCGACATAGGAGATGACCGTGATGTCGTTCGTGCGGAAGGCGTTGACGCAGCGCTGCGTTTCCCCGGTCGGGGCATAGCCTTCCAGGATCCGGGCAAGCTGCGCCTCGCCGCGCTGAACGCGGGTGGAGGTGTGCGCCGGCGAAACCTCGCCTTCAGCCGAAGCAGCGGCTTCGGTTTGCGCGGCGGCGGGAACGGCAAAAGAGGCCGCAGCCAGCGCGGCAGCGGCAAATGCAGTGAACTTTTTCATGTTGAGCGACTCCCATTTCTGGGAGACCATATCACATGAGGGCCCTTAACGCAGGCTGACCGGGAAACGCTGTCGCAACCGCGCCTTACACGTCTGCCGGGCCGCCTTTCAGGATGAAGCGCCGGTCGCAATAACCGCAATCGGCATAGCCGCGCTCGTCAATCTGCAGCCACACGCGCGGATGGCCCAGCGCAGCGGGGCGCACCGTGGCGCAGCCGCGAATGCCGCCCGATCCGTCGCACCACACGCGATCGCTGTCGACAAGCGTGGTTTCGGCAACGAGATCGCGCCCGTCCACAGGCGAAAGGTTGTGCGCATGGGTCATAGGGCAGCCTCCTATCGCGGCCCCACGATTCAGGCAATATCCCCGCGCGATCCCGCCCCCTTTACGCAACCGCGCGAAAACGCCATCAGGCAGCCCATGTCCGAAAGCGAACCTGCAACCGAAAACGCCATCGAAATCCGCGATGTGGTGAAGCGCTATGCCGCGACGAAGAAGGCCCCGCCCAAGCTGGCGCTGGATGGCCTGTCCTTCGATGTGCCGCAGGGGCAGGTGTTCGGCCTGCTGGGGCCGAACGGCGCGGGAAAGTCCACGCTGATCAACATCATGGCGGGCACGGTGACCAAGACCAGCGGCACCATCCGCATCTGGGGCCACGATATCGACCGCGATCACCGCAATGCCAAGCTGTCCATCGGCATCGTGCCGCAGGAAATCATCTTCGATCCCTTCTTCACCCCGTTCGAGGTGCTGGAGAATCAGGGCGGGATGTATGGCATAGCCAAGGCGCTCAGGCGGTCGGACGAATTGCTGCGCGCGGTGCGGCTGGAGGACAAGCGCAACGCCTATGCCCGCAGCCTGTCGGGCGGAATGAAACGCCGCCTGCTGATCGCCAAGGCAATGGTGCATTCCCCGCCGATTCTGGTGCTGGATGAACCCACCGCCGGGGTCGATGTCGAACTGCGCCGGCAATTGTGGGAACTGGTGCAGGAACTCAACGGCGAAGGGGTGACCGTGGTGCTGACCACGCATTACCTGGAGGAAGCCGAACAATTGTGCGACCGTATCGCCATCATCAACCACGGCCGCCTGATCGCGAACAAGCCCACGCGCGAACTCGTCGGCATGATGGGCGAGAAGATCGTGGCGGTGACGGTCGACCGCGATTTCACGGATCTGCCGTCCGATCCGCGCTTCCGCAAATGCGTGGCGGCGGGCGAGCGCGTGATCGAGGTGACATACGACAAGGCCGAGATGACCGCGGGCGAAGTGCTGGGCCTGCTGCAGGCGCAGGGTTTCACGGTAGAGGATGTGAGCACGCGCGAGGCCGATCTGGAGGATGTCTTCGTGCAATTGACCAGCGCGGGCGCGGATAGCTGAACCTTTTCCCGTGCTTGCAGCGCTGCCATGCGGCGGGCATGAGGGGGTCATGTCTACGCAAAACCCGTCTTACGACGTATTGGTCATCGGTTCCGGCGCCGCGGGTCTCACCGCTGCGCTTTCGCTTGCCACGCAGCGCAAAGTGCTGGTGCTGGCCAAGGGGCAGCTCAACAGCGGTTCCACCGCCTGGGCGCAGGGCGGGATTGCCGCCGTGCTCGATACCGGCGACACGTTCGAGGACCATATCCGCGACACGATGGTGGCAGGCGCGGGCCTGAACGACCCTGAGGCGGTGGAATTCGTGATCGAACGCGCGCCCGCCGCGATTGACCGGCTGTGCGATCTGGGCGTGCCCTTCAACCGCGAAAGCAACGCGCTGCATCTGACGCGCGAAGGCGGCCATTCGCATCGCCGCATCGTCCATGTCGATGATGCCACCGGCTGGGCGGTGCAGGCCGCGCTGCTGAAGGCGGCAGAAGAGAACCCCAACATCACCCTGTTGCCGCACCAAAGCTGCATCGACCTGATCACCGGCAAGCACGAGGCGCGCTATTCGGGATCGGGCCGCGTCTGGGGCGCCTATGCCCTGAACGAGGCGACGGGCCGGGTGGAAGCGCATACTGCGCGTGCCACCGTGCTCGCCAGCGGCGGGGCGGGGCGCGTCTACCAGTTCTCCACCGCACCGCGCGGCGCCACGGGCGACGGGATTGCGATGGCGTGGCGCGCAGGCGCGCGCGTTTCCAACATGGAAATGATGCAGTTCCACCCCACCTGCCTGTATAATCTGGAGGTCAAGAACTTCCTGATAACCGAGGCGGTGCGCGGCGAGGGCGGGCATTTGCTGCACCCGGAAACGGGCCACCGCTTCATGGCCGATTACGACCCGCAGCGCATGGAGCTGGCCCCGCGCGACGTGGTGGCGCGCGCGATCGACGACCAGATCAAGCGCTATGGCCTTGATTATGTCCATCTCGACATCAGCCATATGCCGGCGGATTTCGTGCGCGGCCATTTCCCGACGATTCACGAGAAGCTGCTGGGCCTTGGCATCGACATGACGGTGCAGCCCATCCCCGTGGTGCCCGCGCAGCATTACACCTGCGGCGGAGTGGTGATCGGGCTGGATGCGCGCACTGACCTTCCGGGCCTGTGGGCGGCGGGCGAATGCACCGAAAGCGGTCTGCACGGTGCGAACCGGCTGGCGTCCAACAGCCTGCTCGAATGTTTCGTGTTTGGCGAGGCGGCCGCGCAGGACATTCTGGCGCGTTGGGACGAATTGCTGCCCGTGCCCCCGATCCGCGAATGGGACGAAAGCCGGGTGACCGATTCCGACGAGGAAGTGATCATTAAGCAGAACTGGACCGAAATCCGCCGCTTCATGTGGAATTATGTCGGCATCGTGCGCACCACCAAGCGGCTGGAACGCGCGGCCAACCGCATCCGCCTGCTGGGCAACGAGATCGAGGATTATTACGGCCAGTTCCGCGTGACGACCGATCTCATCGAACTGCGCAATCTGCACCAATGCGCCGAACTGATCGTGGAAAGCGCGCTGAGGCGGCATGAAAGCCGGGGGCTGCATTACACGCTGGATTACCCGCAGACCGATGCGGTGGCGGCGGATACGGTGCTGGTGCCTTAAAGGGGCGGGCGCCTATTCCCCCCACACGCGCACGCTGGCCGATCCCCGGCTGCCGAACCCTTCGGCGGCCATCACCTGATAATCCATCCGGCCCAGCTCCAGCCCCGCCGCGCGCCAGGCGGCGACATGGTTGGCAAAGGTGATGCGCGCATCCTGCCCGACAGGCCGGCGCTCTGTCCGCACCGACCAGAACTGCGCGAAAGTCTGCGTGCCCTCGATGCTGGGCTGCTGCACACGCACGGTGCGGTAGATGCGGTAGGTGCCGCCGTCGCTTTCGACCGTGCCCAGCACCTCTGCCCCCGGCCCCGGCGGGGTGAACTGGCTGCCCCAATTGTCGACCACGTAATATTCCACCAGCGGCCCACGGCTCCAGCCATACAGGGTGAGATAGCCATTGGTGCCCGGATCAAAGCGGCTCGCGTGGTATCCCACCACCCGGTCAAGCGTGCCGGTGCGCCAGCCTTTGCCCGACACCATATTGCCGCGCGTTCCCACCAGATCCCAGTCGAGCGCAAAGGAGCCGCCTTCGCCAAGACGGATGCAGGTATCGCCCGTGTCGTGCCAGAAGGTGTAGAAATAGCCGCCGTGCTGCCCGGTGCCGTTGCGGCACAATCGCTGTTCCTCGCTCGCTCCCACCAGAGGCGGCGGAGGCGTCGGCGCGCAGCCTGCAAGCAGAGCAAGGGAAAGTGTGAGCGCCGCGCGCCCGGCCATGGCGCGGCTCATTCCATCATGTACAGAATCGCCCAGCTCAGGCCGGTGCCGATCGCGAACATGGTCCAGGACCAGTAAATGTCGGTCGACAGGCCGAGCATCGCGATGTCGACATCCATCCGTCGGATGGACAGGAAGCCGCCCCTCGATCCCGCCGAACCAATGAACAGGCAGACCAGCCAGGTCAGCAGCCCGCCTAACGGAATGGCCTTGAGTAACGCGCCCATTTCCCGGTCCTTGCCCTTTTGTCCTTCGCAGCATCGTCCATAAGCGATTCTGGCGACAATTGGTTACATTTTTCTCCCTCCGCGACGGTTTTTCCCGCACCGCCAGCGCTGCTGTCAGGCCGACCCGCGCCGCCGGTTGCGGGGCGGGGCAATGCCGAATTGCGCGCCCGCGCAGCATCCTTGCGCGCGCGGATTCGAAAGATTCGCCGCCCCGGCCTTTGCCGGATTTTTTTCCGCAGATCGATTTTGGGGCTTGCGCGCTGCGCAAGTGGAGCCTTTCCCGCGCGTCGCGCTGTATCGACGGGGCAATACACCCCCGCTTTCCGGCCTGATCAGCTCGTAAATCGTCCTTAACCCTCTTGCGCGCGGAATCGGTCCGATTCACTATGGATTGTGGTTTGGTTGCCGGGTGCACCCACAAGACCTAGATATGGGGGAAGGCGCGCGAAGGCGGATGGCCCGCGCGATTCCCGCCCCGAATCCGGTCTGGTTCGCTACCCGGTCAAGCAGGCCTGTGGGCATTTAGGGGGATAAGTTTTTCCCTGCCCCGGCATGGAAAGCGATAGGGTGCGGCATCGGCGCCCGATTCGAACATATGCCGAACAAGCAGGCAGGCAACTGCATGGGAATTGGCGCGGGGGGCGGATCGGCATCAAGCCACCCCCGGCAAGGCAGAACGGGGACGGGCGCGGCTATGGAATTTCGGAACACGAGTGAGGCGGCAATGGGAATGGACGACAATATGCTGGCGGATGCAGCGGCCAAGACAGGCCGCAACTCCGTTCCCGCGCCCGCCGGAAAGGCAGTAACGATGACCGGCAGCGATGCAGGAACCGACGAACTGGTGGCGCCCCAGCTTGAAAAGGCCGCCAATGCTGCGATGGCGCAGGCGGTGAAAAGCGCGGCCGCCCCCGCCGCAAAACCCGATTCCAAAAGCGTGAACGCCCGGCGTTTCACAATTGTCACCGACAATGCGCGCGATGCCAACCTCACCGAATTCGGCAAGGCGACGCTGACCGATCGCTATCTGCTGCCCGGCGAAAGCTATCAGGACCTGTTCGCGCGCGTGGCCGATTCCTATGCCGACGATCAGGATCACGCGCAGCGGCTGTATGATTACATCTCCAAGCTGTGGTTCATGCCCGCCACCCCCGTGCTGTCGAACGGCGGCACCAATCGCGGCCTGCCGATTTCGTGCTACCTCAATTCGGTGTCGGACAGCCTCGAAGGCATCGTCAACACCTGGAACGAGAATGTGTGGCTGGCCAGCAAGGGCGGCGGCATCGGCACCTATTGGGGCAATGTCCGCGGCATTGGGGAGCCGGTGGGCCTCAACGGCAAGACCAGCGGGATCATCCCCTTCGTGCGCGTGATGGACAGCCTGACGCTGGCGATCAGCCAGGGTTCGCTGCGGCGCGGGTCGGCCGCCTGCTATATCGACATCCACCACCCGGAGATTGAGGAGTTCCTCGAAATCCGCAAGCCCAGCGGCGATTTCAACCGCAAGGCGCTGAACCTGCATCACGGCGTGCTGGTGACCGACGAATTCATGGAAGCGGTGCGCAGCGGCTCCAAGTTCCAGCTGCGCAGCCCCAAGGATGGCAGCGTGCGCGGCGAAGTGGATGCGCGCAGCCTGTTCCAGAAGCTGGTCGAAAACCGCCTTGCCACGGGCGAGCCTTACATCGTGTTTTCCGACACGGTGAACCGCCTGATGCCCAAGCATCACCGCGATCTGGGGCTGAAGGTGTCCACCTCCAACCTGTGCAGCGAAATCACCCTGCCCACCGGCATTGACCACCTTGGCAATGATCGCACGGCGGTGTGCTGCCTGTCCTCGCTCAACCTTGAAAAATGGGACGAGTGGAACACCGACAAGCAGTTCATCGAGGATGTGATGCGCTTCCTCGACAATGTGCTGCAGGACTATATCGACCGCGCGCCCGACGAGATGGCGCGCGCCAAATATTCCGCCAGCCGCGAACGCAGCGTGGGCATGGGCGTGATGGGCTTCCACTCCTTCCTGCAAATGAAGGGCATCGGCTTTGAAAGCCCGATGGCGAAAGTGTGGAACCTCAAGATGTTCAAGCATATCGCCGCCAAGGCGGACGAGGCGAGCATGGTGCTGGCGCAGGAACGCGGCCCCTGCCCCGATGCCGAGGACATGGGCGTGATGCAGCGCTTTTCCTGCAAGATGGCAATCGCGCCCACCGCGTCGATTTCGATCATCTGCGGCGGCACCAGCGCCTGCATTGAACCCATCCCGGCCAATATCTACACGCACAAGACGCTGTCGGGCAGCTTCGTGGTGAAGAACCCCTATCTGGAACGCCTGCTCGACACCAAGAGCAAGAATTCCACCAATGTCTGGAACTCGATCCTCGAAAAGGGTGGCTCGGTTCAGCACCTCGACTTCCTGACGCCGGAAGAAAAGGCGGTGTTCAAGACCAGCTTCGAGATCGACCAGCGCTGGCTGCTCGAATTCGCGGCTGACCGCACCCCCTATATCGACCAGGCGCAGAGCCTGAACCTGTTCATCCCGGCCGATGTGGACAAGTGGGATCTGATGATGCTGCACTTCCAGGCATGGGAAAAGGGCATCAAGAGCCTGTATTACCTGCGGAGCAAGAGCGTGCAGCGCGCAGGCTTTGCCGGCGGGGTGGAAGCGGACAACACCGCCGAGCCTGCCAAATACGAACTGCCGACCACTGACTATGACGAGTGCCTCGCCTGCCAGTGAGGGAGGCAAAGGCCCACCCCCAGCCCCTCCCGCCTGCGGGAGGGGAGCGAGGCTTGCCGCACCGAAGGCAAGGCCTGGTCGCAGCGGGATGGGCGCTGCGCGCAGGCTTGCCGGGCAATGCTCCAGTGCGGTGCATCGGCGATACACCAGACGGAGCATTGCCATGCCGCCGCGCTATATTCCCAGCGCCGCCGTTCTCACCCTCCTCCTCGCCGCCTGTGCCACGCAGGCGCCCGATGCGGTCAGCACCGCGCCCGATACGCCCGGTTTCTGGTGGGGGCTATGGCACGGTTTCATCTTCCCCTGGGCGTGGATCGGCTCGCTGTTTTCGGACAACATCGCGGTCTATGCCGTGCCCAACCGGGGCGGGTGGTACGATTTCGGCTTCTTCCTTGGCGTAACTGTGCTGGGCGGGGGCAGTTTTTTCGGATCGCGGCGCAAGGCGGAATAGGCCGCGAAATTTAGCGGTTTTCGGGCCGGTTTTCCCTTCCCTCGCGCGCGCCCCTTTGCCAAACTTGGTTAATGGGGCAGGAACGCGGGGCGATTGGCGGAACAATGCGGCGAGGGTGGAGCTTCGCGCTCGCGGCCGCCTTCCTGCCATTCGCTCATCCCGCCGCCGCGACCACGCTCGATGAAATGCTGGCGCGCGACCGGCTGGCCGCACCCGCTGGCGAACTCGCCGCCTGGCAGGATTTCGCCGCGCAGGTTTTCGCCGATGCAGCCGCTGACCCGGCCACCCGCGCGCAGACCCGCCTCGGCCTTGCCATCGCGCTCTATTACGCCAAGGATTACCCCGCCGCGTGGGAGGAGATCGGCGCCGCGCGCGCTCTGGTGGACAGCTTGCCGGAACGCCCCGCTTTCGCGCCCGAACTGCTCGCCTACGAAGCCGTGATCCTGACCGAACTGGGCCGGCTGGACGAGGCGGCGGCGCGTGCGCAGGAGGCGCTCGCAGTGGCCGCAGCGCAAGGCGCAGCGGGGCTGACCAGACAGGCGTTGGCGCATAACGCGCTGGGTTCGCTGGCCTTTGCGCAAAACGATCTTGCCGCTGCGGAAACCGCCTTTTGCACCGCGCGCGATCTGGGCCTTGCCTCAGCCACGCCCGATCACCCGATGATCGTGAACGATGCCTCGTCCTGCGGTGTGGTGAAATATTACCTGGAGCGGCCCGATACGCTGGCCGCGATGCGGCTGGCGAGCGAGCACGCCTTTGCCCATCTGCCGCCCGATCACCCGAAAATGGGCAATGTCCTCAATTCCGCCTATGCCGTGCTGCTGCGCTACGGCCGTTATGCCGAGGCGGAGCCGCTGATCCGCCGCCATCTGGAACTGGAGCGCCGCCTCCACGCGGGCGAGGTGGACGATATCTACGATCCGCTGTCGATGCTGGGGCGCGCGCTGCAATTGCGCGGCAATCAGCGCGATGCCGAAGGCATCTTCGCCGCCGCTGCCGCCATGGCCGACCGGCTGCGCAACCAGAGCCAGCCCTATACGCGCGGGCAGGCGCATATCAATCTGGCGCGCACCATCGCCGCGCAGGGGCGGCTGGCCGAAGCGGTGGAGGTGGCGCGCGGCGGGCTGGCCCGCTTGGCAGAGGATCTGGAGCCGGGTGACTGGCACCTGGCGGCGGGGCAGGTGCAACTGGCCGACCATCTGGAACGTCTGGGAGAGCGCGCAGAGGCCCTGGCGCTGGCCGAAGGCGCGTTGGCGGTGCTGAACGCGGCCCTTCCCGCCGATCACAGCGAAGTGCTCACCGCCCGGCTGGTGCGCGCGCGAATTCTGGCCGGACTGGGCGATCATGCGCGCGCGCTGGAGGAAGCGCGCGCGGCGACCGCCCGGTTCGAGGCGCAGATGTTCGATCTGGCCGCCCGGCAGGAGGAGCGGATTGCCCTGTCGCGCATCCTGCCGGCTGCTTTTGCCGACCATCTCGAAATCGCGCTGGCGGCCGGCGCGATGGAGGATGCAGTGCGCGCCGCGCAATTGGCGCTGCTCTCCGATCTGGCGGTGCCCACTGCGCGGATCGCGGCGGCATCGCAGGCGCGCGATGCAGGGCTGGGCGCGTTGGTGGCCGATCTGGAAGCGGCGCAGGCGCAGGTGGAGGAATTGTCCGCCGCGCTGCGCCGCGCGCAGGCCGACGGAACGGGGGAGGCGGGCGATCTTTCCGCGCGCCTGTCCGCCGCACAGGATCGGGCGGCAGCGGCACAGGCCGCGCTGGAGGCCGCCTTCCCCGGCTTTGCCGCGCTGGCGCGTCCGGGCATTCCGTCGCTGGCCGAATTGCAGGAGGAGCTTGAACCGGGCGAATTGCTGGTGCTGCCGCTTGCCTTGCCGGGCCGCGCGGTAACGATCGCGGTATCGCGGGCAGATGTGCGCTGGGCGGACACGGGAATCACGCCGGGCGCGGTGGAGGCGCTGGCCACGCGCCTGCGCGATGCGGCGCAATCGCCATTGCATGGTGCGTTCGATGTGGGCGCGGCACGGTCATTGTTCGCCATCGTGTTCCCCGACGCCCTTCGCCCTGCGCTGGACAGGGCGGACACGCTGATCTTCCCCGCCAGCGGCTATCTGGCGCGGCTTTCGCCCGCCGTGCTGCTTGCCGGCGCGGCGGATCCCGACAATCTGGCCGATGCCCCCTGGCTGGTGAAAAGCCATGCAATCCGCATTCTGGCAGAGCCCGGCGCGCAGCGGCGAACGCAGGCGGGTGCTGCGGCTCCGCGCGGTTTTCTGGGCGTGGGCGCGCCCGAAACGCTCCCCGGTGCGGCCGAGGGAGCCGTTTTGCGCGGCGGCACGCTGGAACTGCCACCGCTGCCCCGCGCGCGGGAGGAACTGGCGGCGCTGGCTGCGGCCGTGAATGGGGGCGGGGGCAGAGGTGCACCGGCGCTGGTGTTGGCCGGGGCCGAAGCGACCGAGCAGGCGCTCTCCGCGCTCGACCTGTCGGCCTATGGCGTGATCGCCTTTGCCACGCACGGCCTTGTCGGCGGCGATGTGCCGGGGCTGGACGAACCGGCCTTGCTGCTGACCGTTACCGATCCCACGCATCCCGGCGGCGACGGGCTGCTGACCGCGAGCGAGATTGCCGCGATGCGGCTGGCGGCGGACTGGGTGATCCTGTCCGCGTGCGAGACGGCGGCGGGCGAAAGCGCCTCGGCTCCCGGCTATTCGGGTCTGGCGCGCGCCTTTGCGCAGGCGGGCGCGCGCAGCCTGATGCTGAGCCATTGGCGCGTGCGCGACGATGCGGCCGCCATCCTCAGCGTGGAGACGCTGCGCCGGGCAGCAGCGGGCGAAGCGCGGGCCGAAGCGCTGCGGCAGGCGCAGCTGATGCTGATGGCGCGCGCCGATGTGGCGGACGCCGCGCATCCGGCGGTGTGGGCGCCGTTTGTGATTCTGGACAACTGATTGAAAATGCTGGGTCGGCAAGCGGAGCTTAACCCTTGCGAGGGTGCGCTTTGTTAACCAATGGCGGGTAAAATCCGCCACCATGGGAAGCCGGGGTTTCAGACGGTCGCGCACCTATTACGGGCTGGGCGATGTGCGCGCATCGCGCTACTTCGCGCTGTATGCGGCGCAGATCGGCTGGCTGGCGCTGGGCTGGTATCTCTATCACCACGCGCTGTGGCCATCTGCCTGCACGCCCGCCAATCTGCTGGCAGCCTATAAATGCTCGCTGCAATTGCCCGAAAGCGGCAATTGGCCGGAAGCGGCGCTGTTTTCCTGGCTGTGGTCCACGCCCATGCTGCTGGCGCTGGAAATCTCGCGCCGGATGAACAAGGGCGTGCGTTAAGGGCAACTTCGCCGATGCGCACAAACCGTTGACCGGACAGTAATTTCCAATAGCTTGCGCGGCCATGGAATGGCTCAGCGATCCGCGCTTGTCTGCATTGATCCCCATCTTGCAGGTACACGGCTGGGGGATGCTGGCCGGACTTGGTATCGTGCTGGGTGTGGCGGGCTGGAGGAACCTGCGCCGCGCCTGGTTCGATTGGCTGTGGAGCCGGCGCCTGCAACGCCTCCCTTTGCCGAGCGAGGAGGAGCGGCGCGACCATATGTGGCGGCGCGGCAAATTCGACCCGGCAGCGGATGATCCCGCGCCCAATCTCTGGGCCAAATTGCAAGGCTGGCTGTCCCATGCCCTGCTGGTAATTGCATCTTATTTATCCGCCGCTGTGTTGGTCAGTCTGACGTCGCTCAGCTTTGGCATGGCGCTGGGGATCGTGCTGGGGCTGTATCTGGCCGCTGTATGGCTGTGGCCCCGGATCAATCCCGAGCCGGACCGCGACACGCCCTTTTCTGGGCTGGATACGCGCGAAAGCCCTGCGCTTGTTCTGCCAATGGAAGGCCTTGCAATGGCCGCGGCGATTGCGGTTGTGATCGGCGCGCTGGCGGTGTTCAACTGGGCGCTGTGGTAGGGGAACAGCCCAACAACGGCTGGACTCGCAAAAGGCACGTTTCGTCCCCATTTTATCCCCATGCAAAAAGGCCATGTTGCCTTCGTTTCGCGGCCATGATTCCCTATGCTGGCATTTCGCGATTCATGCCGGAGATACCAGATGTCGTTGCTCGAAGCCCGCAAGACCTACAAGCCCTTTGAATATCCCTGGGCTTACGAGTTCTGGAAACGGCAGCAGCAGATCCACTGGATGCCCGAGGAAGTGCCGCTGGGCGAGGATTGCCGCGACTGGGCGCAGAACCTGTCCGAGCATGAGCGCAATCTGCTGACGCAAATCTTCCGCTTTTTCACGCAGGCCGATGTCGAGGTGCAGGATTGTTACCACGACAAATATGGCCGCGTGTTCAAGCCGACCGAGATCAAGATGATGCTGGCCGCGTTCAGCAACATGGAAACCGTGCACATCGCGGCCTATTCGCACCTGCTCGACACGATCGGGATGCCCGAAAGCGAATACGGGATGTTCCTCGAATATGCCGAGATGAAGGACAAGCACGACTATCTTCAGCAATTCGGCGTCGATTCGGACGAGGATATTGCCCGCACGCTGGCCATGTTCGGCGGCTTTACCGAAGGGCTGCAGCTGTTTGCCAGCTTTGCCATGCTGATGAACTTCCCGCGCTTCAACAAGATGAAGGGCATGGGGCAGATCGTTTCGTGGTCGGTGCGCGACGAAAGCCTGCATTGCGAAGGCATTACCCGCCTGTTCCACGCCTTCGTGGCCGAACGGCAGTGCCTGACCAAGGCGGTGAAGGAAGACATCATCGATATGTGCCAGAAGACGGTGCGTCTGGAAGATGCCTTTATCGACCTCGCCTTTGAAATGGGCCCGGTGCCCGGCATGACGGCGAAGGAAATCAAGCGCTACATCCGCTACATCGCCGATTGGCGCCTGTCGCAGCTCAACCTGCCCGCGATCTATATGGTCGAAGACCACCCGCTGCCCTGGCTGACCCCGCTGCTCAACGGCGTGGAACACGCCAACTTCTTCGAAACGCGCGCCACCGAATATTCGAAGGGCGCAACGCGGGGCAATTGGCAGGACGTGTGGTCGAGCTTCGACAGCCGCCAGAAGGCGAAGGCGGCGAACGAGGTGGATGCTGGCGCGGCGGAAGCGAACGAGCCCGATATGTTCGGCGGTTCCGGGGTGCAGGCGGCGGAGTAGGGATTTTCGTTTTAGAATAGATTCGTTGAGGGGGCGCTTAGATGTTGTCTTTTTGTACGGAATTCCCCGTAGAGGAAGTCAGCGCCCAGAAGTTCTGCGGTGCAGTTGCTGATTGGCTCGGCGGATCCCCTCACACAAACATCACAGTACAGGAGGTTTGCGATTTAGCTGCATCGGGAGGCGGCAAAATTGCTCGGGAGAGATTTGAACTTTCCTGCATAGCCGTTGAAGATGCAGAAAGGCGGTCGGCGGGATTTCGATTTAATATCCAAGAGCGAAACATCGTTTGGAGTACGACGGTCTGCTTCGACTCTGATAGTGAGGATAGCTGGGTGAGTGTGCGGACGGAACGGCACTCCCGAGACGCTGTGCCTTTTCTGCCAGAAGCTAAGAAGCCTCTTGTCGTACGAAGCCTCATGGGGGGATTGGGAGGGGGGGTGGACGGAGAAATTCGCGTTTCTGATCTGCCTCATGTCCTTACTCCTCGAGATGTCGACATGGCAGTCAGGGTTCTGAACGGAGACTCTGATCATCACCTTCCCGTTATTTATGTTAGTCGTCCTTTTACCGGCGAATTACGATTAAATGTTTCTGCCTTGGCGAGGCATCTTGGAGGGATCGCGCACGTCCTCGTTGAACCCAGTCGTGAGTTTTCGAGATCGATCCAGCCGCACGTTTTTTCCGAGAATCCCTATGGTGGTTTTATCGGAATATACTATTCATCTCAAGAGTCAGAGAAAATCTCTACACCAATCTATGAGGATGAATTTACTTTAAGGAGGCGGATATTCTATGCTGTCAGGTCTTCACTCCTTCATAGGCGCCAGTTAGGAAGGTGCAGTTGGTCTAACCTCCAGGCAGAAGTAGCCCGGAGGGAGCGGCAGGGCATGAGGGACAAAGGTTCCGATGCCGTCCTTGAATACGCAGCCATATTTGACAAAGAGATCGAGGCTAAGGATCATCAACTTACAGAAGCTGAAAATGAGATCGCGCGCTTGCGATCTGCGCTTATGGATGCTGGAAAACGCTCGAAGGCGACAGGCGGCGTTCCCCTTTCGGTTGGTGGCGAACAGCAATTAACTTCGGACGAGTTCGCTGAGGTGGTGCTGGAGGCTTTAAGAGCTCAAAAAGACCTTGCGACCGGGAGAAGGAAAGACATTCTCTCAGCTATCCTCGACGCAAATTCCCATGAAGGTCGTCTGCAGGCGAAGCGTAAAGAGATTAAATCCATTCTTCGTGGGTACTCTTCGATGACGGCAGGGGTACGATCAGCCCTTCAGGCGATGGGCTTCGAAATTAGCGAAGATGGCAAACATTATAAGATTATTTACAAGGGGGATGGAAGATATACATTCTCCTTGCCAAAATCCGGGAGTGATCATCGGGGTGGTTTAAATGCGGCATCTGAAATATCTAGAAATATATTCTAGTTACTTATATCGATGACCAATGAAGACTGGAAAATCCGTAGATAACCCTCAACCCTTTCCTACAAACCCCCACAGCCTCCACCGTCCGGCCACCCAAACCCCGGACTAGAGCCATGCCAACCGCAGAAAACGCCGCGTTCACCTGTCAACTTCGCAAACGCGCCAAAACCCAGGCAAATACAAACACTTGCGAACCAAAACCCGATCCAACACCCTGTCAACTTCGACAACTTCGTGCCGGCTCTTCAGCACCAGCCGCCGCGGCCTTCGCCCCAATAGCCGCGCGCGCCGCCATTCTGCCGCATCCAGTCGGCAAGGTTTTCTTCGCTCCCATCGGGCAAAGTGCGGCGGATCGTGCGCAGTTCGCGGCCATAGCGGTCGACCGGGTCGTCGGCCCGCGCGGTCATGGTGAAGGGGCCGCGGTTGAGCCAATCCAGCAGCGCCAGCGTGGAGGCTTCCGCCATCGCCGCCTCCGCGGCGCACTGTGCGTCGCGCTCCGCCGTGTCGATGCCGACAATCCGGATGCGGCGTTCGCCAAGGCGGAAGGTGTCGCCGTCCACTGCGCAAGCCGGCCCGCGCCCGCTGCCGCAGCGCACAAAGCGCGCCTCCACCACTTCCGCACCGCTTTCCAGGAAGCGCGGCGGCGCCATATATCCGGGCGTCTGCCAGATGGTGATACCCGTCGCCAGCGCGATCAGCAGCAGGATGGGGCGCATCTCGCGGAACGCCTGCCCCCAGCTTTTGGATGCAGCGCGCCTGCGCGGCGGGCGCGGCCGCCGGAATGGGATGACATTGGGATTGCGCCGCTTCATCTAACCCGCATTAATCCCCATGCCCCAGTTTTGCCACCATCCCCCTTGTGTCGCTGCGCTGGCGCGGGCAATCTGCGCGGCAGAGGATCATGTTCACCCTGAGGAAGGATATCCCGATGCGCGTTCTTGCACTTGCCCCCGCTCTTGCCCTGCTTTCACTTGCTGCCTGCCAGAACGAGCCGGTGGAAACCGTGGCCGATGTGGAAGATCAGAGCGGCGGCGAAATCGTCACCACCCCGGTCGATCCCAATGCCGTGCCGGTGAATGTGCCCGAAACCCCGATGACCAATGTGCCCGCCGATGCCGCCGCCGCGCCTGCGGCCGAGGAAACCCCCGCGCAGTAATACGGGGCCAGGGGGGCGGCGCGGGCGCTGCCCCCTATCCGCGCGGCCTGGTGCTGCGCCACACGGCCAGCGGGACAAGCGCAAACACGATCTGTCCTGCCAGCCCCAAGGCCCCGGCCGGATGTGCCATCCCCGCCAGCCATTGCCCGATGCCCTGGCCCGCAAGCAAAACGGCCAGCGCCGCCTCCGCCACTATCAGCAGCACAAAGGCCAGCAGGCCCATCGCCAGCGCCGCACTCGCCCGCTCCAGCGGCCTGCGCGCCAACAGATATTGCGCGACAAGCCATGGTCTGAGCCCGAAGTTTCTACCAGCTACGAGTAGAGCCTTGAGCCGTTATGATGCCCATCGCTGGGCGTGATGGC
>NZ_JBANRO010000018.1:0-15862 GCF_037154115.1 Alteraurantiacibacter palmitatis
CTCCGCTTCATTCGTCCGTCTCCTTCTCAGGGCCGGACTCTACTTATCACTGGAAGAAATCTAGGGGCTCAGACCAGGGTGCTTCGTTATGCCGTGGCAACGGGGCGTCTGACGAGTGATCCTGCCCGGGATTTGAGAGGGGCCCTTGCCACACCAACCGTCAAGCATCACGCCGCGATCACCGACCCGATCGAGCTTGGGGGCCTGCTGCGGGCAATAACCTGCACTGCAACCGGCGGTGCGACGGTCACCTTGCCCGAGGCTGATTATATTGCCCGGCCATGTCATGGATTCGTGCACATTCGGTCAGCTGCCGGCACATCATGGCCCACGCTGGCACCCGACGGCCAGATGACCATCACCCTGTAGGCCGGATTTGCCGAGGGGCACCCGGACCTGGCGATCGCCCGGGCCCGCAATCCGCGTGAAGACCGCCTCTCTGTTCGAAAACCGCGAGGGGGCGATCTGTATCGGCACCCGCACGGCCGGCAGCCGCCTCAGTTCCTGCGTCAAGCTGCGCGGGTCTGGCTCCTATCTCGGCCAGTTCATCGAATATGGCGTTGCGCCGCATCTGGTCTCGATCGCTGAAGCCGGCAAGCCCTCCGCATGGACACGCCCCAGTCCGCCAGCATCCCGCCGCAAAGCTCGCGCTTCCGATCCGGCCTCAGAGCTTTCGTTTGATGACATCCTGCAGCATCTCGCGATCAAGCGTCAGATTGGCGACAATCTTCTTCAGCTGACTGTTCTCGTCTTCCAGCTCGCGCAGCCGCCGCATCTCCGTCGGCAACAGCCCCGCGTACTTCTTCTTCCGGTTGAAGTGCGTAGCCTGGCTCAACCGAAACCGCCTCCTCGCCAAGGACTTCGAGCAAACCATCTCCTCAGCAACCGCATGGCTGTTCATCGCATCCGTCCAACTGCTCACCAGACGTATCGCAAGATCATGAATTTATGCAGGATATTTTTGGATCAGACTTTGAGACATCGGCCGCCCCGAAGGGTCCAACAGCCGCTCTCTCTGCTTGAGCAAATCATTGTGCAGTGCAATATTGACGCGCATGAAGATCGCCATCATTGATGAAAACCGCGCCCGCGCCTCGATCATCGAGGAAGGTCTGGCGGGTATCGAAGGTGAAATTCACCTAATCAGCGGGCGCGAGGGGCTTCTGGCGCGGATCGAGCAGATCGCGCCCGACATCGTGCTGATGGACCTGGGCAACCCATCGCGCGACGTGCTGGAGGAATACTTCACTGTCAGCCGCGTGCTTGCCCGGCCCATTGCCATGTTCGTGGACGAAAGTGATGACGATGCCATCGCTGCCTCGATCGACGCGGGCGTTTCGGCCTATGTGGTTGATGGTCTTGCCGCCGGTCGCATCCGGCCGCTGCTGGACCTGGCGGTCAAGCGTTTCAACGCCTTCGCCCGCCTGCAGGCCGACCTGGCCGAAGCCAAGGGCAAGTTGGCCGAGCGCGAGACGATCGACCGGGCCAAGCGCATCCTGATGGATTCCAAGAGGATCTCCGAGCCCGAAGCCTATGCCGAACTGCGCAAGAAGGCGATGAGCTCCAGCCGCCGGATTATCGACATTGCCGAAGCGGTGGTGACCGCACACGGCTTGATGGGAGGAAACTGAGCCATGGCCACGCGCGAATTAATCATCGGATTCCTGCCCCTGGTTGATGCCTGCCTGCCGATCCTGGCACAAGAGCATGGCTTTGCCGAAGAGGAAGGCTTGCATCTAACCTTCCTGCGCGATGTCAGCTGGGCGACCGTGCTGGACCGGCTGCTCTATGGCCATTCGGACGCCGCGCATATGCTGGCCCCGCTGGCGATCGCCACCACTATGGGTGTGGGCCGACCCGCGCACTCGCTGGTGGCGCCCTTCGTGCTGGGCCTTAATGGCAATGCCATTACCCTGCGCAAGGATCTGGCGGCGCGGGTGTGCCAGCCGGGCGTGCTCGGCGAACCCCGTGCCGTGGGCGCGGCGATGAAGGCCGAGGTCGAATCCGCGCTGGCGGCGGGTAGGCGACTGCGGCTTGGCGTGGTGCACCGCTATTCCAGCCACAACTACAAGCTGCGCTACTGGCTGGCAGCCTGCGGCATCCGTCCTGATGAGCAGGTGGAGATTGTCACCGTGGCGCCGCCGTTCGTGGCCGATGCCATGGCCGGGGGTGAGATCGACGGGGCCTGTGTGGGTGAGCCGTGGAACAGCCTGTGCGTGGAGCGCGACGTGGGCACCATCGTGCTCGCAACCGCGCAGATCTGGCGGCGCGGGGTGGAGAAGGTGCTGGCCATGCGCGAGCACCGGCTCGATGCGCGGCGCGAGGACGTGGAAGCGCTGATTCGCGCCATGCGCCGCGCCGGGCGGCACTTTGTCGATCCGGCGAACTCGCAAACCAATGCGGCGATTCTGGCCCGGCCGGAATATGTCGGGGGGCCGGAAGACCTGATCCTGCGCGCCATCTCCGACCAGCCGGTGCTGGTCCATGACGGTCCACCCGTGCCCTTTCCCGATTTTATGTTCCAGTACAGCGAGGCGGCGAATTTTCCGTGGAACAGCCAGGCGGCCTGGCTTTACTCGCAGATGGTCCGCTGGGACCAGCTTGCCTATTCGGATGAGCAGGCCCAAAGGGCCACGGCCGTATTCCGGCCCGACGTATACCGCAGTGCACTAAAATCCACCGGCGATGACCTGCCAGCAGCCAATTCCAAGGTTGAAGGCAGCGTTACGCAGCTTACCCAGGTGGGGGCGCAGCAGGGTACCATCACATTGTCTGAAAACAGATTTTTTGACGGCCGAACGTTTGATCCGGTTGATATTCCGGGCTACTTGGCCGCGCTCGATTGAGCGGAAATTTTTCCGCATTGCAAAATACGCTTTACGAACCGCAGCCGAATCGCTTATCCCGTTGAGGGAACGGAGCTTAGCTGCCCAGAGTTGGGTGGACAGGGGAAGCTTCGATCATTCGAAACATTGCGTGGCAACGTCGCCGCCCGATCTGATCCTTCCGGGATCAAGTCGAGGCGGCTTTTTTGCGTTTGACGCGCTGGGCTGGAGACAACGTGGATGACCGATATCTTCAAGGGACAGCTGAACCGCCGGACTGCCATGGGCACCCTTGCCGGGTTTGCCGCTGGGATCATGCTGGCCGGCTGCAGCGGCGGGGATGACAGGGCCGCCGGACCTGTCGCTGCCGCAAATGCGGATGGCCCGCCAGAAAAGCCCAACCTGAAGCTCGGCTTTATCAAGCTGACCGACATGGCCCCGCTGGCGATCGCGCTGGAGAAGGGCTTCTTCGTGGAGGAAGGCCTTAACGTAACGTTGGAGCCGCAGGCCAACTGGAAGGTTCTGCTGGACGGCGTGATCGGCGGGCAGCTGGACGCCGCCCACATGCTGGCGGGCCAGCCGCTGGCTGCCACGCTGGGCTATGGCACGCAGGCTCACCTGATTGCGCCACTCAGCCTGGATCTCAATGGTAACGCCATCACCCTGTCCAAACGCGTGTGGCAGATGATCCGGCCCAGCCTGCCGATGGAAGGTGGCCGGGTGCGCCACCCGATCTCGGCCGAAGTGCTGAGGCCCGTGGTCGAGCGGTTCAAGGCCGAGGGCAGGCCGTTCAACATGGGCATGGTTTTCCCCGTCTCCACCCACAATTACGAACTGCGCTACTGGCTGGCGGCTGGCGGCCTCAACCCCGGGTTTTACACTCAGGGCGACGTGGCCGGAACAGTGGGGGCGGATGTGAACCTGTCGGTTACCCCGCCGCCGCAGATGCCGGCCACGCTAGAAGCGGGGACAATCGACGGATATTGCGTGGGTGAGCCGTGGAACCAGCAGGCCGTGGCGCGCGGCATCGGGGTGCCGGTGGTGACCGACGATCAGATCTGGCACAACAACCCGGAAAAGGTGCTGGGCTTGCGCGAGGATTTTGCCGCCAGCAACCCCGCCACCGTGGCGGCCATGGTCCGCGCGATCATCAAGGCGCAACAGTGGCTGGATGCCGCCAACGGCGGCAACCGGGCCGAGGCGGTGCAAATCCTAAGCCGACCCAACTATGTGGGGGCCGATGCGGCCGTCCTCGCCGCCAGCATGACCGGGCAGTTCACCTTCGAACCCGGCGACACCCGCCCGGCCGAAGGCTTCAATATCTTCTTCAACGAATTCGCCGGCTACCCCTATTACTCGGATGCCGTTTGGTTTCTTACGCAGATGCGCCGCTGGGGCCAGATTGCCGAGGACCACCCCGACAGCTGGTATCTGGATATGGCGAAGAAGGTCTACCGCCCGGATCTGTATCTGGCGGCGGCCAGCAGGCTGGTTGAAGACGGGGTTATTGCCGCCTCCGCCGTGCCCGAGACTGACGGCTTCCGCGCGCCGACCAATCAGTTCATCGATGGGATGAGCTATGACGGGCGCAAGCCGAATCTATACATCGCCGGCTTCCGTATCGGCCTGAAGGAAGGCCAGCGGGTGACCGCAGCGGGCGTCATCGACGCCTGACCAACCGCCCTGCAGCCAGAACCGACTGAGGAATCTCCTCCATGGCCACCGCATTTGTTAGCATTACCGAGCACCAGACGGAGGCACTTCCGGCCCCTGTCGTCAGCGAACCTACACCGATGAAGGCTTCACCGGGAAAGCCGACAGCACAGCCCAACCCGTTGGCAGGCAAGTTGGCTGGCTGGGGCAAGGACCTGCTGGCCCCGCTTGCCGGCATCGTCACTTTCCTGGCGTTGTGGGCCATGCTGGCTCCTACGGTGCAGACATCGCTCGGTGCTCTGCCTGGTCCTCTGGACGTGGCCGGGCAGGGTTTGGCCCTGTTCGAGGAATGGCAGGCTGCCAGCGCGCAAGAAGCGCAGTTCTATGCCGACCAGGAGGCACGCAACGCAGCGGCGCTGGCGGCGGGCAATGCCGCGGGTGTGACCTCTTTCAAATATTCCGGCCCGCCCACATTCCTTGACCAGATTCTCACCAGCCTGAAGACCGTGGCCCTGGGCTTTGTGCTGGCGAGCCTGGTGGCGGTTCCTATCGGTCTGCTTTGCGGCCTGTCGAAGTGGGTCAACGCGGCGATCAACCCGCTGGTGCAGATCATGAAGCCGGTCAGCCCGCTGGCCTGGCTGCCGATTGTCACCATGGTGATCAGCGCGATGGTGGACAGCAATGACCCGCTGCTAGCCAAGAGCTTCCTCGTCTCGGCGCTGGTGGTGATGCTGTGCTCGCTGTGGCCCACGCTGATCAACACGGCCGTAGGCACGGCATCCATCGACAAGGACCTGCTCAATGTGAGCCGGGTGCTCAAGCTGAGCTGGTTCGCCAAGCTGACCAAACTGGTCCTGCCGAGCAGTCTGCCCTATATCTTCACCGGTATGCGCCTGTCTCTGGGCGTGGGCTGGATGGTACTGATCGCGGCAGAAATGCTGAGCCAGAACCCTGGCCTGGGAAAGTTCGTGTGGGATGAATTCCAGAACGGATCCAGCCAGTCGCTTGCCCGCATCATGTTCGCCGTGTTGGTGATCGGCTTCATCGGCTTTGGCCTGGACCGGGTGATGATGACCCTGCAGAGCGCCGTGTCGCGCAACCGGGTGGCCTGATCATGGACCATCCGATCCTCGCCTTGAAGGGCGTGACCAAGAACTATACCAGCAAGACTGGCACCGTGACCGAGGTCCTGGGCGGCATCGACCTGGAGGTGGCCGAAGGCGAGTTTATTGCCATCCTGGGCTTTTCCGGCGCGGGCAAGTCCACGCTGATCAACGTCATCGCCGGTCTGATCGAACCCGATGACGGGCAGATCCTACTACGCGGGAAGCCGATCCTTGGCACCGGCAAGGATCGAGGCGTTGTGTTCCAGTCCTACAGCCTTTTACCCTGGCTGACGGTGGCTGAGAACGTGGCCATGGCGGTAGATGCCGTGCACCAGCACCTTTCGGCTTCCGACCGTGCCGCGCTGGCGCGGCAGAAGGTGGAACTGGTGGGCCTTGGCCATGCGATGGACCGCAAGCCCGCGCAGCTTTCGGGCGGCATGCGCCAGCGCGTGGCCGTGGCCCGAGCCCTGGCGATGGAACCTGAGATCCTGCTGCTGGACGAGCCGCTCTCGGCGCTGGATGCGCTCACCCGTGCCAAGTTGCAGGACGAGATCGAACGTATCCGCAAGGAGGAAGGTCGCACCATTGTTCTGGTGACCAATGACGTGGACGAAGCGCTCCTTCTGGCTGATCGAGTTGCCGTGCTCACCCCCGCGCCGGCAACACGTATCGGCCGTGTCTGGCCGGTGGCCATGCCGCGCCCGCGTGACCGCGAGGCGGTGAATGATGACGCTGCGTTCCAGGGGTTGCGGCAAGAGATCGTGTCCTATCTGGGCCAGCTCAGCGCCGAGAGCGGGACCGAGCACGATAGCGCAGTTTCGCTGCCCGATGTTACCCCGCTCGACCTCGCCCCTCTGCAGGCCTATCGCGACGCGGCCCAGAGCGCGGTGGAGAAGCGCTATCTGGAATTCTTCAGGCTCGACAAGGTCTATCCCACTCCCAGGGGACCGCTGAAGGTGGTCGAGAACTTCAACCTGATCATGGACCGGGGCGAGTTTGTCAGCCTGATCGGCCATTCTGGGTGCGGCAAGAGCACGGTGCTGACCATGGCCGCCGGCCTGAACGAGGTCAGCAACGGGGGCATCGTCCTCGACAACCGCGAGATCAGCGCGGCCGGGCCCGACAAGGCCGTCGTGTTTCAGGCCCCCAGCCTGATGCCGTGGCTGACCGCGCGGCAGAACGTGGCGCTCGGAGTGGAGCGGGTCTATCCCCACGCCAGCAAGGCTGAGCGGCGCGATATCGTCGATTACTACCTCGACCGCGTGGGTCTGGGCGATGCCAAGGACAAGT
The DNA here is from genome assembly GCF_037154115.1 of Alteraurantiacibacter palmitatis. NCBI lineage: Bacteria > Pseudomonadati > Pseudomonadota > Alphaproteobacteria > Sphingomonadales > Erythrobacteraceae > Alteraurantiacibacter > Alteraurantiacibacter palmitatis. Next base: position 6,875 of record NZ_JBANRO010000018.1, read on the forward strand.
TGGCCGCCGAGATGTCCAACGGGATGCGCCAGCGGGTGGGTATCGCACGAGCCTTCGCCCTGTCGCCGCGGCTGCTGCTGCTGGACGAGCCCTTCGGCATGCTCGACAGCCTGACCCGGTGGGAACTGCAGGACGTGCTGGTCGATACCTGGAACCGCACCAAGGTGACCGCAATCTTGGTCACGCATGACGTGGACGAGGCGATCCTGCTGGCTGACCGCGTGGTGATGATGACCAACGGGCCCAATGCCACGATCGGAAAGATTCTGGAGGTTGACCTGCCGCGTCCGCGTGACCGCAAGGCGCTGCTCGATCATCCGAAATTCTATCAATACCGGCAGGAGATACTCCATTTCCTTGCCCAATATGATCACGGGCCGGGCGCCAAGGCCGCCTGAAACAGTCCGGACGAAAGGGGAAGATCCGGCACGCGGCAAGGGGGCCGTGCACCGGTGGCTGAAAGCGCAATTCCGGCCGGCTTGCCCGGCGCATTTGCGAACAACGGAGTTCGCCGGATCCTTTCATCGGGAGGAGAACCTCATGCGTATTGTCGCCAAACTGCTGACTGCCGCCGCTCTGGTTGCCGTTGCCAATCCCGTGCTGGCCGCGCCGGGCGATCCGATCGTGCTGGGCGAGGACGTAAAGCTGGACGTCCAGGCCGCCGCGCGGCTGCGTTATGAGTCGGTCGACCAGGCCAATTTCACCCGCGATGCCGAGGCGCTGACCTTACGTATGCGGCTGGGTGTCGAGCTGGATATCGCCGGCTTCAAGGCGCTGGTGGAAGGCGAAGGCACCGCTGGCCTCAGCAACCGCTACAACGATACGCTGGAGTTCAACGGCGTCGAACCCTATCCGACAGTCGCCGACCCGGAGAACGTGGAGCTGAACCGTGTGCAACTGGCCTATGTGAAGAACGGGACCGGGGTCACCGTGGGTCGCCAGCGGATCAATCTGGGCAACCAGCGCTTCGTGGGCAGCGTGGGCTGGCGGCAGAACGAACAGACCTTCGATGCCGTGCGCGGCCAGTTCAAGAGCGGTGTCTTCCTCGCCAATGCCATCTACGCCATCTCCCAGCGCTCCATCTTCGGCGTGGACAGCCCCAGCGAGCACTTCGATGGCGACCTGGTGCTGCTTAATGCCGGGATTGATACCGCCAGCTTTGATGTCACGGCCTTCGCCTATGTGCTGGACTATGATACCCGCGCCGCCTTCGCCAGTCAGACCTATGGTCTGACTGCCACCTATTCACGCGCGCTTGGGCCCGGCTTAGCCATCGCGCTGACCGGGTCCTGGGCCAGCCAGGCGGACACCGGGATCAACCCCACCAATTATCGCGCCAATCACCTGTTTGGGGAGGTGAGCGGCACCCTGTCCGACTTCACCCTGGCCGCCAGCTACGAGAAGCTGGGCAGCGATGGAGGACGCGCCGCTTTCCAGACGCCGCTGGCCACGTTACACGCCTTCCAGGGCTGGGCCGATATGTTCCTCACCACGCCCGCCAATGGCGTGCGCGATTATCAGGTGTCGCTGCGCAAAGGTTTCTCCTTGCCGGCACTGGGCGCGGTCACTGCGCAGGTGGCCTATCATGAATTCGACAGTGATTTCGGCGGTCTGCACTATGGCAGCGAATGGGATGCCTCGCTCGCCTTCCGGTTGGGGCAGGTCAACATCCTGGCGAAGTTCGCCGATTACAACGCCGACCGGTTCGGCACCGATACGCAGAAAGTGTGGCTGCAGGCCGAATTGGAGTTCTGACCGGCAGTCACTGGGACAAGCCGAGAATGTTGCATTGCAATATGTGCTTGCCCAACCTGCCGTGTTCGAGTTAGGAACAGAGCTCAAGACGGGAATCGCCCGGCCCATCGTGGGGCCGCGTCTGGGCAACCCGCCATTTTCATAAGCGTGGCAACGAAGCCGCCGATTGTTCCCTAACCAGGCACAATCAGGCGGCTTTTTCGCGTGCGCGTTCGGGGCCGCCGGTCGGCTCAGAAGGAGTGAGGCAAAGTGAATGCGGCAACAGGCTTCGACAGGGGGAACTTGGTGAGGGAGCGGCTGGTGGTGATCGGCAACGGCATGGCCGGCTGTCGTGCCGTGGAGGAAATCCTGGCGCGTGATCCGGACCGCTTTGCGGTGACAATCTTCGGCGCGGAACCGCGAGTGAATTACAACCGCATCATGCTCTCCCCCGTGCTGGCGGGCGAGAAGACCTTCGAGGACATCGTGATCAACGGGCCCGACTGGTATGCCGATAACGCAATCACGCTGTTCAGCGGTGATCCGGTGGCGGCGATCGACATCCGTGCCCGCACCGTTACTTCTGCCGCGGGGCGGGTGGAACCCTATGACAAGCTGCTGATTGCCACCGGTTCTGATCCGTTCATCATACCCGTGCCTGGCAAGGATCTCCCCGGCGTGGTCACGTTCCGTGACCTGGATGACGTGGAAAAGATGCTCGCTGCTGCTGAATCCGGCGGCAATGCGGTTGTCATCGGCGGCGGCCTGCTGGGACTCGAAGCGGCCCATGGCCTGAGCCTGCGTGGCATGAAGGTGACCGTGATCCACCTGATGCCCACGCTGATGGAGCGCCAGCTGGACGAAGCGTCCGGCTGGCTGCTGCGGCAGGAACTGGAACGGCGCGGGCAAACCATCCTGACCGGCGCCAATACGAAGGCGATCCTTGAAGCCGATGGCCGCGTGGCCGGGGTGGAACTGGAGGATGGCACCCGTATCAAGGCCGATATCGTGGTCATGGCCGTGGGCATCCGTCCCGCCACTGGCCTGGCCAAGGCCGCGGGGCTGGCGGTGGAACGCGGCATCCTGGTGAACGATCACATGGTCACCAGCGATCCCAACGTGCTGGCAGTGGGGGAATGCGTGCAGCACCGCGGGGTCTGCTATGGCCTGGTCGCCCCGCTGTGGGACATGTGCCGCTCTCTTGCCGGTTACCTCACCGATGCGCCGCAAGGCTACGAAGGTTCGGTCATCTCGACGAAGCTCAAGGTTTCGGGAATCGACCTGTTCTCTGCAGGCGACATTTCCGGCGGCGACGGGGCCGAGGACATCGTGATGCGCGACGCCGCCCGCGGGGTCTACAAGCGGGTGGTGGTGAAGGATAACCGCGTGGTCGGCGCGGTGCTGTATGGCGATACCGATGACGGCAATTGGTACTTCGACCTCCTGAAGAAGGGCGAGGATATCTCCCCCATCCGCGAAGCGCTGATCTTCGGGCAGGCCTTTGCTGCCGGGGGCGTCCAAGGAGACCCTAATGCCGCCGTTGCCGCCCTTCCGGACGACGCAGAACTCTGCGGCTGCAACGGCGTATCCAAGGGCCAGGTCGTCGGCTGCATCAACGCGGGCGCGCACAGCCTCGATGCCGTGCGATCAAAGTGCAAGGCCAGCGCCAGTTGCGGATCGTGCACGGACCTGGTCGAAAAGCTGCTGGCGATCACGCTCGGGGCGGAGGTGGAGAGCGGCCCCAAGACCTTGTGCAAATGCACCAGCTTCACCCATGATGCTGTGCGCCGAAACATCGTGGAGAAGGGCCTGAAGGCGATCCCGCAGGTGATGCAGGAGTTGCACTGGACCACGCCCGACGGTTGTTCCTGCTGCCGCCCGGCGCTCAACTATTACCTGCTGTGCGCCTGGCCGGGCGAATATGTGGACGACCAGCAGAGCCGTTTCGTCAACGAACGTCTGCACGCCAACATCCAGAAGGACGGCACCTATTCGGTGGTCCCGCGGATGTGGGGTGGCCTGACCAACCCGCGCGAGTTGCGTGCGATTGCCGACGTGGTCGAGAAGTACAACGCCCCGATGGTCAAGGTCACCGGCGGCCAGCGGCTGGATATCTTCGGCATCAGGAAGGAAGACCTGCCCGCCGTGTGGGCCGACCTCAACGCCGCCGGGATGGTTTCGGGCCATGCCTATGGCAAGAGCCTGCGCACGGTGAAGACCTGCGTGGGCAGCGAATGGTGCCGCTTTGGCACTCAGGATTCCACCGGCCTAGGCGTGAAGATCGAGCGGATGACCTGGGGCTCCTGGATGCCGCACAAGTTCAAGATCGCCGTCAGCGGCTGCCCCCGCAACTGCGCCGAGGCAACCATCAAGGACTTTGGCGTCGTCTGCGTGGATAGCGGCTATGAACTGCACATTGGCGGCAACGGCGGCATGCACCTGCGCGCCACCGATCTGCTGACCAAGGTGGCCACCGAGGAAGAGGTGCTGGCCATTTGCGCAGCCTTCATCCAGCTCTACCGCGAGGATGCCCACTACCTGGAACGCACCGCCTCCTGGGTGGAACGCAAGGGCGTGGACTGGGTGCGCGCGCAATTGCTCGGCGATCCGGAAGCCATCGGCAGGCTGGCCCGCCGCTTCCACTATTCCCAGCGCTTCTCGCAGGATGATCCCTGGGCCGCGCGCGTGGCGGGAGAACGGCGCGACCTGCACGCCCACCTGGCCGAAGTGCGGCCCCTGCAACGGGAGCATGCATGATGCTGACGGGCAAGTGGCTCGATATCGGCCCCACCACCCAGATCGAACCCGGCACCGCGCGCACACTGCCGGTGGCAGGCGGGGAGGAGATCGCCGTGTTCCACACCATGCGCGGCGAATTCTATGCGCTGGTGAACAAGTGCCCGCACAAGGCCGGGCCGCTCACTCAGGGGATCATCCACGGCGACACTGTGTCCTGCCCGCTGCACAACTGGCGCATCTCCTTGCGCACCGGTGAGGCGCAGGGGGACGACAAGGGCTGCACCCCCACTATTCCGCTGAAGGTTGATGGCGGTCGCTTGTTCCTGCTGCGCGATGCGGTGATGGCAGGAGTGGTTGCTTGAGCGCCGTCCGCACCACCTGCCCATATTGCGGGGTCGGCTGCGGGATTGTGGCCAGCCCCACGGGACCGCGCGATGTGGCGATCAAGGGCGACAAGACGCACCCCGCCAATCGGGGGAAGCTGTGCTCCAAGGGCACGCATCTGGGCGAGACGGTGGGGCTGGAAGGCCGTCTGCTCCATCCGATGATCGGCGATAGCCGCGTCACCTGGGACATGGCGCTGGACGATGTTGCCGCGCGCCTGGCCGACACGGTCGTCAATTACGGGCCTGACAGCGTGGCCTTCTACGTTTCCGGGCAACTGCTGACCGAGGACTATTACGTCGCCAACAAGCTGATGAAGGGCTTCATCGGCAGTGGCAATATTGACACCAACAGCCGCCTGTGCATGGCCAGCGCAGTCGCCGCGCACACCCGCGCCTTCGGGGAAGACCTGGTGCCGTGCACCTATGCCGATCTTTACGCGGCCGATCTGATCGTGTTGGTGGGCAGCAACACCGCCTGGTGCCACCCGGTCATCTGGCAGCAGATCGAAGCTGCGCGCGAGCGGACCGGCTGCAAGCTGGTGGTGATCGACCCGCGCCGCACCGAAACGGCGGAACGGGCTGACCTGCACGTATCCCTAGCGCCAGATGGGGATCTGGCGCTGTTCAACGCCCTGCTGGCCGAAATGGCAGGACGCGGAAAGCTGGATACAGACTATCTGGCTGCGCATTGCGAGGTGCCGGAGGGGTTCATCGCCGGGTTGGATGCCGCCGCCCACGGCATCGATCCCGCAATTTTTGACAAGCTGGCCGAACTCGTCGCCGCGCATCCGCGCATGGTCACCGTTTTCAGCATGGGTGTGAACCAGTCGGTCTGCGGGACGGACAAGGCCAACGCAATTATCAACCTTCACCTGGCCACGGGCCGCATCGGCCTGCCCGGCGCGGGGCCGTTCAGCATGACCGGCCAACCCAATGCCATGGGCGGGCGCGAGGTGGGTGGCCTCGCCAACATGCTCGCCTGCCACCTTGGCTTTACGGACGACGAGCGCGCTGCCGTGCGCCAGTTCTGGAACGCTCCCAACCTGTGCAGCGGGCCGGGGCTGAAGGCCGTGGACATGTTCCGCGCCGTGCATGACGGGCGCATCCGCTTCCTGTGGATCATGGCCACCAATCCCGCCGTTTCCATGCCTGATGCCATGTACGTGCGCGAGGCGCTGGCCCGTTGCCCCAATGTTGTGGTGTCCGATGTGATCGCGGATACCGATACCACACGCTTTGCGCACGTGCGCCTGCCGGCGCTGGCCTGGAGCGAGAAGGACGGGACGGTGACCAACTCCGAACGGGTCATCAGCCGCCAGCGGCCGTTCTTCCTCCCGCCGGGCGAAGCGCGGGCCGACTGGCTGGCGCTTTGCCACGTGGCACAGAGGCTGGGCCACGCGGAGGCCTTTGCTTTCGATGGCCCGGCAGCAGTGTTCCGCGAGTATGCCGCGATGACCGCACTCTGCGCCGAACGCGGCAAGGTGCTGGACCTTACCGGGATGGCCGATATTTCCGATACCGCTTACGATGCGCTGGAGCCGTCCCGCTGGGGCGGGGAACACCCGCTGCGCACCCGCTATCCTACCCCCTCTGGCAAGGCGCGTCTTGTTGCCGTGACAGCGCCTGCGCAAATGCCAGGCCTGCGCCTCAACACCGGCCGTTACCGCGATCAGTGGCACACCATGACGCGCACCGGGCTAAGCCCACGACTGTCTGCCCACCGGCGTGAGCCGTTGCTGGAGGTATCTCCCGGCGATGCAGCTGTGATCGGGTTGGTCGATGGCGGATTAGGCCGAGTGACCACCCCTGCCGGCACCGCGGTTTTCAGGGTGGCGGTCAGTGAATGGCAGGCCCCAGGCCACGCCTTCGTGCCGATACACTGGACAGATGCCATGGCCTCGTCCAGTCGCACCGGCGCTTTGGTGGTGCCCGCCACCGATCCGCATTCGGGCCAGCCGGGCTTCAAGAACGTGGCTGCGTCACTGACCCCGGTAGCCAGTGACTGGCGCGCCTTCGTGCTCTCTCGGGATCCTGTTTTGCCCGCTGCGCCGTATTGGGTCCGTTCGCGCATCGTGGGCGGCTGGCTGACCGAGGTGCAAGGCGTGGGTGAGGCCGACCTGCAAGCCATTCTGCCCGTCGGCAGGTTCAGCGAAGTGCGTGATGCAGCGCGCGGCATGGTGCGCACGGCCGTCACGGCTCACGATGGCGCATTGCTGGCCCTGGCCTATGTCACGCGCACCGGCACTTTACCTCGGCGCGACTGGCTGGTGCGCCAGTTTGCCGAAAGCGCGGCATCCCTGTCCGAAATGCTCGCCGGTCGCCCGGCGCGGCCGCAGCCCGATGCCGGGCCACTTGTATGCGTGTGCCACGACGTGGGCGAAAATGCCGTGCGCGCGGCGATCCATGACGGCTCGGACACGGTGGCGAAAATTGGCGCGGCCACTCGCGCGGGCACCAATTGCGGATCGTGCCGTCCGCAGATCGCACGGCTGATCGCACAGGAGCAAAATGCTATGCAGGAAGCTGCGGAATGACCCTTTGGCAAGCGCTGGATGACCGGATCGAGTTTTTGCCCGGGACTGTTTGGCTGGTGGGCGCAGGCCCCGGCAATCCCGACCTGCTCACCCGCAAGGCCGAAAGGCTGATTTGCGCCGCCAGCGTGGTGTTCCATGATGCGCTGGTCGGACCGGGCGTGCTGGCGCTGGTGCCGCCTGGCGCGCGGCTTGTCAACGTGGGCAAACGATCCGGGAGGCACAGCAAGGACCAGCGAACTATCAACAACCTGCTGGTCGAAGCCGCGCTGGCGGGCGAGCGCGTGATTCGCCTGAAGGGTGGCGATCCCTCGATTTTCGGCCGTTCAATGGAGGAGATCGTCGCCTGCCGCATCGCCGGCATCGCGGTGCACATCTGCCCCGGCATCACAGCGGCAAGCGCCGCCGCGGCCAGCCTTGGCACGTCGCTCACCCTTCGCGGTCTTGCCCGGCGGGTGACATTCGTGACCGCTTATGCGCGCGCCGGTCAGGTGCCGGAGCTTGACTGGCAGGCGCTCGCCGATCCTCAGGCCAGCCTGGCGATCTACATGGGCAAACAGGCCGCCGGGGCGGTCGCCAAGGGGTTGCTGGCGGCAGGATTGGCGGGCGATACCCCCGTGGCCATGGTGGAAAATGCCAGCTTGGCCACGGAACGCCTCTTTCGCACCCGGCTGGACCTGCTGCCCATCGCCGCCCGCACCGTGTTGGGCGAGGGGCCGGCACTCCTGCTTATTGGCGAGGTGGCAGGGTGCGGGCAAGTTCCCGGCTTTGCGCCCGGTTCGGCAATGGCAACGCACAGCAACACATCACCTTCATCGGCCAGTTCGATCGCAGACATATTCTGATGGCGTGCAAGGGCGGAATGTCAGCTTTATCCACTTCGGCCTCAAGCCAATCATTCAGCCAGCTTTCGTGAACAAAGGGTATCCAGGGTTTGACTGAGGCGAATGCGACGAAGCCGAGGCAGGATTCCTTGGTTTTGTCGTAGCCGGTCGCAAGGCGCCGCCAGTTCTTGAGTTTGTTGAACGGGCGCTCGATCTGGTGGCGCCATTTGTGTTTCGCGCGATCATGCGGGGCGGGATTGCGCCGATTGATCTTGGCCGGGATTACCACCTCTGACGTGACCCCCAGCTTTCCCCCAGCTGGGATTAGAGCCGGGCGGCTGTTTTGCGCATCAGCGCGGTTGAAGCAATGGGCTGCGTAGCGGAGCCCGTAGGGCGTAGCGAAGCAGGCCATTGCTTATCCAGTTCGGCGGCGAACGCCGCCGAGGTGGTGTAGCCAAGGGACGAGTGTGGTCTCTCCCGGTTGTAGTCTTCCACCCAGACGGCGATCTCGATGCGCGCCTTTCCGCCCGCTGCCGAGACGTGGCCGCGAACGGAAGTGCTGTCGATCATGTGCTGCCAGTCGTCGGTCAGCCCGAGATCAACCAGCGTTTGCAGCAGCGCATCCCAGACGCCCTGCTCGGCCCAACGCCGGAACCTGACATAGACCGAGTTCCACTTGCCGTATCGCTCATGCATGTCGCGCCAAGGGCATCCCGTTCGCAGGACGTGAAGCATGCCATTGAGAAAGCGCCTGTTATCACCCGCTGGACGCGC
>NZ_JBANRO010000019.1:0-13560 GCF_037154115.1 Alteraurantiacibacter palmitatis
TCGGCAGGGGCAAAGCCCTTGGCGCGAACTGCCGCGATAACGGCTGCCTTGTCGGCATTGCCCTTGCCGGCGATGAACCGCTTGATCGTGCCGACAGGAACGCCCTGATAGGCAATTCCCAATTCCTCGCCCCAGGAAGTGAGCACTGCAAGCAAGCCGCCGTAGATGTGGGCGGCATCGGTCCCGAGGTGGCGTCGGACCTCCTCGAAATGGACGGTCGCAATCGGCCCGGCATCAACATCCAGTTGATCGAGCCATTTGCGAAACCGGACGAACCGCATGCCGCCACCGTCGTAGCGAGAAGGCTTGAGGCTGAGGGTGCCACTGACGATCGGACCGGTTGTCGGGCGCATGGCCCAACCGGTTGTGGTTCCCAGATCCAGTGCAAGCATGGTGGCGGACGGGGCGATCAGCCCCGCAGTTGTTGCAGGGGGTGCAATACCTGAAGGCAAAGCGAGGGTATTCGAAGCCATGATGGTCTCCGTTCGGAAGTGTCTGGATGATGTTTGCGGAAGATCGGGATCGGGGATCAGGGTGGTGCGCGTTGCTGCCGTGGAGCGACGGCACGCGGGTTCCCATTCTGAAGGTGGACGCACACCCCACGAGGTGCGTCCCCATCCTTTAGGATGGGGGTTTCACGCCCACAACTTGGGGTGGGTCTCAACCCCGCAGAAAACTGCCAAAAATTGAAGTTGTGGCAGTTGGGAATGGCCGATCCGTCCGCAACTGGATTCCGGGTGGCACAGCGTGGCCGCGCGAAGGCGTGCGGGGGTAGTTGGGAAAATCGTTCGCAACTGGATTGTGCGTATCCGTGCGGGGGAATGGGTGCAGGTGCGGACCCAGTTGCGGAAATGGTCCGCAACTTCCCCAACTGGATTGTGCGTGCCCATGCGTAGCCCGGAATGGCCGGCCCGAGGATCATTGCTCGTCCTCCGGATAGACCCAGACCCGGGGGTTCTCGACCGGCAGGGATCCGCCTGACTGGGGGCATTTGAAGTGGCTGGGCAGCACCTCCACCATCGTGGGAGATATTTCACCGGTGTCGGGATGCGCCGTTTCGCCATTCCCGGGAATGATCATCCCTTCGGTGCAGAGATAGCCGAACTTCGATGTCGTTCTGGCCATGCCGTAGGGCGAGCCATCGCGGACAAACTTGATGTAGCCCTTGGTCGCCAGGACCGAGATGCGGTCCCTGATGGTATAGGTCCCGCCAAGGCCGCCTTTGTTCTCGAACTTCTCCGCGAACTGCAGCGACGTATAGAGCCGCCCGGCAGCGGCTTCGTCGAGCAGGATGCCGAGAATGACATCATGTTTACGCACCCGCTCAGCATCGAGCCGGGCGCCTACATCTTTGCGGATCAGCCGTTCGCTGCTTGCGTCGATCTCGACCCATTGCCCGCCGCGTTTGTCCACCAGCATCGGGCCGATCGCTGGACCATTGCGCAGCTCGATCTCGAGCCTGCGCGCCGGCATGTCCTCATCGGGTCGGTACATGATGATGCCGGACGTATAGAAACCACGCAGCGCACTGGCGCCGGAAAGCGCCTGGAACGGGTCCTCGACGACCTGCTTCTTGTTCAGCTTCTTGGTGTGGTGAGCGAGGATCACGCCGGCATCAGGGGCGACGGCGTCTCGCAGCTGCTCGACCCGCTGCTGCAGGAAGAACATCATGGCGCTGTTGTCGTTTTCGCCACCGCCGTCGGGCCCGCCGTCAAACACGTTGCGTATCGGATCGATGCAGATGATGTCCGGGGGGCCGTCCGGGAAATGGAATTTGATGGCATCGACCGCGAGCGCCACGCCGCGCTCGTCGAGCAGAAGACGCAGCTTTGGAGTGACCACCAGGTTGTCACGGGCGGCGGCAATCACGGCGGGATCTAGCCGGATGGCCTGCAACCGCTCGCGCAGATAGTGGTACTGGATCTCTGCCTGGAGGTAGAAGATCCGCAGGGGGCGCGGCGGTGAGAAGCCAAGAAACGCCACGCCCGCAGCCATGTGCGCTAGAAGGCAAATCAGAAAATCGCTCTTGCCCACCTTGGGGGCGCCGCCGAGCACGAGCAGACCGCCGGGTGTCAGAAGCCGGGGTGCGACGATGTCAGCGGGCATCGGGCTGGCGTCATCCAGCAGCGCGCCAAAGGTGAAGGCGGGCATGTCTGCCCGGCGTGCGGTTTCAGCAGAACGAAGCAGCGGCGGGCCGTTGCGCTCGACATGCAAGCGCCACAGCCGATCAGATTCCGCCTTCAGGCGATCGAGCGGCCAGCTCGGCCGCAGCATTGCGGCATTATACTGGCAGATCGCCTCCCAGCCTTCGTCCGGGCTGATCCGGCCATCATGGACCTGGCGGATATAGTGACCGATGGCGGCGCTGGCGCCCTCGAACCGCGACCAGGCATCAGCTCCGCCTTCATGGACCGGCGTCGTCAGAACATCGGCGAGAGCGGGCTTTCCGGGCGATGAGGTAGCAGCCGCGCCAATCGCGGGCATGGGCGGCATGGCCGAAACCATCTCGGCAAAATCAGCAAGGTCCACTTCACGTTTGGCGGCGTGCTGCAGGATCTGCACCATGCGCTGGCTGCCACCCTTATGGTAGATGGTGCCCGGGACACGGATCGGCTGGTGCGCGGAGCGGAAATGGGTGTCGCCCGCCACCTTGGCAGCGATGGCACCGCGCAGAGCGCAGACCTGCTCGACGTCGGTATCGGTCGCAGGCTCCGAGAGTTTCCACCAGACATGGAGCTTGTGCGCACCCTCACGCGTTCGCCCGCCGCTTTCCACGATCAGAGTGGGGTCGCCCAGATGCCGGGTCAGGTGGGTAAGCTTGGCACCGATATCGCCGGTGTCGATGTCGACGACGATCGCCTGCATCGCGGTGATATCGGCAGACTTTGCCTGCCCGCTCTTCGCCACCGTGCCGGGGATCACGTAAACTGCCGCGCCTTCGCGGCCTGCCCAATGGGCAAAGGTCGTGAGCTTTTCCGGTGCGGACGCATCCGCATCGATCCAGATGTTATGGGGCTTGCCCTCGATGCCCTGACCCTTGTCGATGAAGCTGCGGACCGGGATCAGGCCGTCGCAATAATCGAAGACGACGTCGAAGAAGGCAGCGATCTGGGCCGGATCTGGCTCCAGGAACAGCTCTTCCAGCGATGCGGCATCATTGAAATCCCGCCAGGGGTTGAAGTGGACGATGTTGTCTTCGGTCACTGGGGCATCTCCCAGCAACGGGTTGCCCACGAGCAGAAGCGGCACTCGAAATGCTCGCGTGTCCGGGTGAAGCGCGGCAGCAATTCCCCGGCATCGGTGGCAGAAAGGATCCGCACGGCCTTGTCGCTCATGCGCTGGGCCAGGTCTGCATCGAACGGGACCAGTTCGTGGTGGAGTTCGGCTGTGTCCTTGTTGATGGCGGTGAACAGTGCAGGTGCGGCCGAAATGCCCGGCACGCTGCCTTCCATATAGGCCTGGTACAGCGCGATCTGGGCGGCATAGACTGGCTTCGACAGCACAACGCCCTTCGACACGGTCTCGCGCCAGTTCTTCGCGTTCATGGTCTTGCATTCCCAGAGCGCAGGGACACGAAGGCCAAGCGCAGCAGGAGCGCAAGCGATAATCCCGTCGACATGACCGCGCAGTCGTCCGCCAGCGGCCGAGAAGCCGAACTGCTCGCCGTCCGGACGATTGCCTTTGCGGGTGAACAGATCGAGGCCGGCACCGCGCAGCCAGGCAATGGCCAGATCTTCCAGGGCGTGACCCATCGCGAAAATCCGCAGGGTTCGGCCTGAGAATTCCCCATTTTCGTCCTTGGGCGTGGACGTGAACTCGAACTGGAGCGCGCGCTCGCAGGAAACGCCGACCCGCGAGCCGCCGAGATAATCCCGCAGGCTGCGCGCGGCGTTGTCTGCCACGAGATGGCTATCGACGAGTGCGTTCAGACGTTCGCCGAATGCGGGACGGTGATTGAAGTCCAACATCAGAACGGCACCTCCATGGGGTCGTCCACGGCTGCCTGATGCATCGCGGTCTGGAAGCCATCGATCGCGACGGTGATGAACTGGAGCATCTGCTCCTGCGACCATGCGGATGGTGGGGAGTGCCAGCCGATCGTGTCGATCAGGGCTGCGACAGGTTGCAGCGTCGCACGGATCGCGGCCTCTTCGCGGGCGGTCAGATCAACCATGTCCTGCACCTTGCGTGCCCGCAGCCAGAAGAAGCGCTGGCAGCTGATTGAGCAGAACCACACAGAGGGGCCCGATCGTCTCGTGCGTTGCGGGCCCGACCAGCCGAAGCCAGAGGTTGGACGAAGACAGACAGCACACAGCAATCCGCGTGGATGCCAGCACCGCAGTCGCTTTTCGGCAGAGGGCGATTTTTCCATGGGTAGTGTCCATCACGCCGCCTCCCGCAGAGCATGCGGATCCGCGCCCATCACGAGGCCGCGGATGGCTGACTGGTTGAAGCGGAAGGAGAGCAGCGCGGAGGCGTGGTAACGCGTCAGGCCGTAGTCGGTCCGATAGGACGGCGGCAGGAATGCCAACTGCTTGTCGGTCGGCGGTTGCCGCAGCCAGCCACGGCTTTTGTGGGCGGACTCGTCGCTCTCGTGGGTGTTGAGCCAGTCGTCTGCGGCAGCGAGGCAAATGCTGCGCTCACCCATGGCCAGAAGATGTGCGGACTTTTTGGGCTGACCGCCGATGCCGTACCAGCGACCGTTCAGGAAAAAGACACCGGCCCAGGCATGGAAGCCATTGGCGACGAGTGCGGCATCGTCCCCGAACAGATCCACCCACTCGAAGCTCGACCGCTTCAACAGGTCGATTTCGGCCATGATGAACTGGCTGAGCGGCTCGGCAGGATCGCTCGCCGAGCCTTCCCAGATGTGACCGCACAGAGGACATTCGGTCACGGCGGCCGGCACGACAGCACCGCATTCAGGACATTCCTTGGTTGGCGCATCACCGTTGGCCTGCTTGCCATCCAGATCGACGTCCTGCTCAAGCGAGCCATGGATCAAGGTCGACGTCCCGAAGTCGAGGACAATGCAGTCGGTCTTGACGATGCCGGGATATTCTTCCGGGTTTACCGTGCGCAGGCCACGACCGATCATCTGGATCATGGTCGACTTGAACGAGCTGGGGCGCAGCAGGATGACGCAGGAGGTCGGGGGATGATCCCAGCCTTCGGTCAACACAGCGACATTGACGACCACCTGAATGGCACCGGCATCATAGGCGGCCAGGGTGGCACGGCGGGTCGCGTCATCCAGATCGCCATGTACGACTGCTGCGGGAATGCCGTTTGCGTTGAAGGCGTCGGCAACGTTCTCGGCATGACTGACGGTCGAGCAGAACGCGACGGTCTGGCGGTCGCCGGCTTTTTCCCGCCAATGCGCGATGACCTGGTCGGTCACGGGCGCCTTGTTCATGATGGCGTCGACCTGACCCATGTCGAAATCGGCAGCCGTCTTGCGCACCTTGCCGAGATCTTCGCGAACCCCGACGTCAATCACGAAGGTGCGCGGGCGCACGAGATGGCCCGAAGCGATCAGTTCCCCCATGCGGATCTGGTCCGCCACGTTCGTGAATACCTCGCGCAGCCCCTTGCGGTCACCGCGGTTGGGTGTGGCGGTCACACCGAAGATGCGCGCCATCGGATTGAGGTGGAGGACGCGATCAATGATGCGACGGTAGCTTTCGGCGACCGCATGATGCGCCTCGTCGATTACCAGCAGATCGACCGCTGGCATGGCATCCAGATTCGCCGGTCGGGAAAGGGTCGGCACCATCGCGAAGGTGACCTGGCCACTCCAGTTCTTGGTGCCAGCATCGATAACCGAGGTGGTCATGCCCGGATTGACCCGGGAGAACTTATCCCGGTTCTGGTCCGTCAATTCATCGCGATGGGCCAAGACACAGGCCTTGGCGCGGCTGTCGCCGATCATCTGGCCCGCCACCGCCGACAGGATGATCGTTTTGCCTGTGCCGGTCGGAGCCACACCGAGCGTGTTGCCGTGAGTGTCGAGCGCAGACAGGCTGCGCTCGACGAAAAGGGACTGTCGGGGACGAAGGATCATGGCGTGCTCCTCACTGTGCCCAGGCGGGGCGACCGCCGGTTGCAGGTGCCGTGGAGAACTGAGGCGATGCCGCCGTCGGCGCGGCCGCAACCGATCCCATCAGCGCAGCATATTCGCGGTGGTCCGGGGTAACGGCGGCGCGAATGTCATTCTTGTCATCGCCATTGCTGTCGGTGCCGACATCGATGCGGGCGACGAACTCCAGTCCGTCGAGGTCGCCGAAGCCGCTGATGCGGCGTGCCGCCTGGGCCTGCGGGCTGTTGTCCTTGTCGGAAATCCCGCGCGCCGAGTTCAGCATCGAGCGCACCAGGCCGCGCCCCATATTGGCCCAGTCGGGACCCTTTGGGCTGTAGAGCCCGATCATGCCGAACACCTTGCGCTTGGCGAAGGGACCTTCGAGCACCGTGTATTCGATGTTCAGATAGACCGATCCGGTCGTGCCGCGCGTGGCATAGCCGCCAGTCCAGCCCTGGCTCGGATCGTCGTGGCCGCCGGGCCGGATGGTCATGCGGACCTTGGCGAGAGTACCCTTCGGGATGATGTTCGAGGTCTGTTTGGCGTCGTTGAAATCGTTCCAGCTACCCATGATGGGTCTCCTTGTTCAGGTCAGTTTTGGGGGGATTGGGTGTTGGTTGCCGACACGTCGGGCAGGCCGAATTCGAGCCGGTCGCTGGCGGGCGTGACGGGACCACGGATCTTGGCCATCAGCCGGCCAAGGTGCGGTTCCTCGACCAATGCGAGGCGGCCGGACCGGTCCTTGGCCGGGTAGGACCAGGGGTTGATCGTCTGGCAGATGAAGGCACGCGAAGCGGTTCCGGCGTCGTCCTTCACCTCGGCCATCGTCAGGACTTCGTCGACGATGCCCGGCAGCTCGAGTCCGGTCTTGGAACCGTCGATCTGCGGCTGGAAAACCTTGCGATTGAAGTCGTCCAGCTTCTCGTCGAGGATGCCGACAAACCAGATATTCCTGGTCCGGGTGTGCTGCAGGTGGGTGAGCCAGGCGATCATTTCCCGGCCGTGCAGACCATAGGCGCCGCGCATGTCAGGCTTGCCGGTCTTGTCGGAAAATGCCTCGGGCTGCCCCTTGCACCACTGGAAGCACAGGCGCCCGGCAACCGTGATCGAGTCGATGAAGACTGTCTCGTACCGGTCGATCGCCGCGGCATCGCCGAACCGGGCGCACACCGCATTGTAATGCGCCTGGCTGTAGACCTGATCGTCGCGCAGCGCCGGGTTTGGCCCGCCGATGAACACCGCAAAGTCCCGGCATTCCTCCCAGGTGCGGGGACGGATGCTGTCGCCGGTCCACCCTTCGATGGCGAGGTCACCCGCCTCGAGGTCGAAGAACAGGGTCGTCGTTGCAGGAAGAGTCCAGAGCAGACTGGTCTTGCCGATGCCGGATTTGCCGAAGATCACGCCCTTGATGCCGCGGTTTTCCGCGAGACGCTGATCCGCCGAAATGATCGGGAGGGTCATACCGCACCCTCCAGCTTGAGCTTGAAGCTGGGGGAGCCGCTGCGCACCTTGCGGGCGGTAGTGAAGGCGCTGCGAATATGGCTGGGCCAGGCCGCGAACTTACGCTCGGAGACCTTGAAGCTGATGTCGACGTATTCGCGGGGGTCTTCACCGTCCGCCTTGATGCGCTCGACCAGCTGGGCCAGCTCGAACTGATCCCAGTCGACCTTCTTCGGCAGGTCCGCGACGATCGTCACATCGCCGTCAGCGAAGCGCGCGGCGCCAAAATCCTTACCGGAATCGCCGCGCGCCTGCGAAGCACGATCGGCATATTTGAGGGCGAGCGCACCATTGAGCCAGTCGCTGGCCGTCTTGGCAAAACGCAGGCGCTCCTCGATCTCCTGTTGGAGATGAGCGAGCACCTCGGCCGGCAGGGCGACGATCTCGCCCACGGCCATGTGAACGAAATCGTCCACGCTGATGTGGTTGGGGATGGTCATGTCGGCCGCCCTCACGCCACGACCTGCGCATCAGCGCGGGCGGTGTTGTGCCGGGCCTGGGCAGCTTCGAACGCCTCGACATCTTCGAGGCGATAAACGACGCGACCGCCGAGCTTGATGAATTGCGGGCCTTCGCCCGTCCACCGCCAGCGCTCGAGCGTGCGGTGGGAAAGGTTCCAGCGAGCGGCAAGCTCGATCTGGGAAAGGTGTCTGGTAGCCATTGGCGTCTCCTTGGGTTCGGTTCGAAAACCTGCGGAGACATTGGCGCTGGCGAAGGTAGGAGCCGGGAAGGAGCGAGGTAGGGCTTAGGGTAGGAATCAACGATTGAGCCCGCCGGACACAAAAAAGCCGCCCGAAGGAGGCTTTCGATGACGGATTCTGCGACTGGTCAGCACTGGATCCAGCAGCGACCACCCTCCACCTTGATGAACTCCTGCCAGTCCTTTCGGCCGGAAAAGGCCTTGGTCAGCGTGTTCACGCTATTAGCGCATTCGGCCGCCTCCAGCACCGCTTCGGTCAGGCATTCGGGTTCCCCGTTCTTCCAGGCGTCATGGAGATGTCGGATGATGGCCCGATGCTTCTGGCCGGTGAATGTGTACCGTTTCCCGCGCACCGTGACAGATCCTCCGTCTGCGGACACGGCAATTGGCACATCGGCCTGTGGCGATCCGTTTGTGATCCGAGCTGCCAACAGCGCAGGATCGACGGCAATCCCGGCCGCGCGGTCGGCCACATCGCCGACGCTGATGATCTCATGCCCCTCGAACATCTGCTTTGGCAGGCGGACAGCCGGCGTCGTACTCAACACGATCCTCAGCCCCGGCGCCGGGCGCAAGCGCGTGGCAGCCACGAACGCGGACCAGCCATCTGGATCAGAGAGGCGCCGCGCGACCCAAAGCGGAACGGGCTTGCTGCGTCCGGGCAAACGGACGTTACCGATTTCCCAGACCGCATCCGGTACCAGAGCAAGAGGTTCGGCCCCGCCCACGACCTCCATCTGCGCCAGCATCCGCGCCAGCAGCACCGGCATGTTGACGCCGAATATGGTCAGCTTTTCCGGGCGCACTGTGATCCAGACCGCGGCCGGGTTGTAATAGCCAAAACAACCGTGCTCGCCCGACCAGATCAAAGGTAGCGGTTCATCACCGTGATCCAGATCCAGTGGCGCCGCGAAGGTATTTCCTAGCGGCGCCAGCAGATTGGTCTGCATCAGTTGCTTGCCTTGACGGGGATAAAAGTCGTCGAGGACCGAAGCCGCGATTTTTCCGCCCGGCGTTTCAGCAATCGTCATCAGCAGCCGGGCAGCAACCTGATCAATCATCGCCGCCGGTATCCCCGGACAGGATGCCCCAGCGGCGCAGATACTTCTCGCCGATCAACTGCTCTTCCGGCGTCAGGTCCTTGAGATTGCAGCCGTGCGGCATCGTGATCGTCAGCGCCAGCACACGCCCACGCCGCGCATCCCCCTTGGGTTGGAAAGCGATGCTAAGCTTTGCCTGGGTGACCACCCAGCCGCCGAGAAGCGGATTACGGTCGCCAAAATGCCTCGCGGCCATCTCCCAGATGGTCTCCTCACTGCCGCGCATGCACTCCAGAGTCACGCGCTGGCCCTGATTGTCCATCGGCATCAGGCGCAGCTGTTTCAAAGTGACGGACTCGATCCCGTCGGCAGCATCCCGGGGGAAAGCATGGGGCTGCTGAAGCGAGCACAGATCATAATTGCGGGACGGCATTTTTTCGCTGGTGAACTCGATCTCGAGCAGATCACGCACCATGATCCGGGCCATGGCTTCACGGCTCTTGCTGTCGTTCGCGACCACCTCGACCACGCCGGTGGCGGGTTCATACGTCAGGGCGGCCTCGAACACCGGGCTGCGCACGCGGCGAACCAGATCGCCTGCGTCAAACTCCAGAACATCATCCGGCAAGCCCTCGCGGTACACCGCGATCTGGATCAGTTCGCAATCCTCACCGTCGAAGGTGGGGCGGCGGCGGTCAAAGATATCGATGTGGATATTGGGCGAGGCGAAGCATTCGCGCAGCGCCGCCTTGAATGCGTCGAGAGCGGCTGGATCCTTGTTCAACGGCTGATCGGCGGCAACAATGAAACCCGCCCATGAACGCCCACGGCGACGTTCATCGGTGTAGCGGACCTCCTCGGCACGGCGGAAGCGGTCCGGATGATTGAGAAACATCCAGAAAGCGCGGTCGTGCGCCCCGCCAAGGCTATCCAGAACGGCCCTGTCTTCGGCAACGCTGTAAAGTGCAATCTGGCCAACGTCGCTGACCAGGTCGCCAATCCGACCGGCGTCGAGCGCCAGGCGGGCCTTTTCGGTATCGGTCAGTTCATCGACCGCCTTCAGAAGGGGCGGCAGGATTTCGGGCTCGGGGACCGCCCAGTCGATATTTGCAGGCAGGCCAATCCCGCTATGCTCAAAATAGGCACGAAGGGTGGGAGTGGAGGTTTTGCGAATGATGGTGGCAATCGAGGTCATGGGGGACTCCTTGAGCAGAATCAGGCGTCCTTGCACGCCGATCTGCTAAAGAGCGTATTTGCGCCCATGTGGCGGGTCAATCGAAAATCTACGCAGATTAGCGGATTTGCTGTGGATTACCCGAACAGCGATCCCTGACGATCAGATTCCCCAAGTAGTTTGAGTACCTTGAGCCTGACTTGAGCAGCCTCCTCGGAAACCTGAAACGTCTCCATCACTGCACCAACGATCTGTCGACCATGGTCTGACCGCACTGCCACGGCAGCGTGGAGATCACGCTCCTGGCAATAATCGGACACCAGCCGGCGTATGGATGTGACCGGCATCAGTATCGCGCCGCTCACATAACCGGCTTGCCACTCCATCCAGTCATAGTTCGCGGCTTGAATGATGGTGTCGCGCTTGCAGATCGCCTTGTTTTCATGGCTGCTGCGGTCGAACAGCTGGCCATGCTGAAACTTGCCCGCCCACAGGTGCCGGTGGAAATGCACATGGCCGAACTCATGGGCCAACGTCGTGCGCAGCCGGTTCTCGCGGCGGGGATCGTTAGCCAGCCGGTCTGAGATTGCGACTTCGGGATCCCTGTCTGGATGGAAGGCGGTCACGCCTTCGACATCGTCGCCATAGATTGTCAGGTCGGCAGAGGAATCCAGGCTGGCGTCGTTGAGCTCGATCAGCAGATGGAGTTCATCCGTCGTGATACGGGGGCGTGCCTCTTGGTTCCGCTTGCGGTGCAGATCCCTGACAAGCCGCTCACACTCCCGATCGAGCTCGTCGTTCGTGTAATAGGGGCGCTCTGGAAATCGGCCTTTTGGATCCCGTATCATCCTCATCGCCGTCGATCCGTCAGTTGGTAATGGCGCGACGGAAATTGACGAATGCCTCGGCCGCCTTGGCTGGGTCACTGACCTGGCTGCGGAGGTCGTCGGGAATCTTCCCTGCCAGCAAGAACAGAACGCCTTCGTCGATGTTCAACACCTCCGCAAACTGCCGGATGAGGTGATCCGAGGTGGGACTGCGCCGGTCATGCTCGATGTCGTTGAGGTACTGCGGCGAGATCGCTGTGCCGTCTTCCTCTTTCATGATCCTTGCCGCCAGCTCCTTCTGGCTGAGAGCCATGGCCTTCCTGGCTTTGGAGATCTGACGTCCAAAACTCGTCCCGTCAGTTGTCATCGGTTCATCATGGCTTGGGCCAACCCTCAAAATCACGCTTCTATGCGGATCAGCGTAGTTGCGAGGGGTTCCGGGGTCAAGGACGCATTGCCGTAAACTCCGGCCGCACATCCGAGTGCCGCGGGCAAAATATGGCAGATCAGCGACCATCAGCGAATCAAATTGCGAAGAATTTCGCAGGCGTTCCGAGCGCCTTTTCAAAGCTGTGGATAGCGATCACCAAGCAATTCTCATGATTTCGCAAGACTACGATAACCACCTGAATTTGCTTGTTTTAAGATAGTTCTCAAACCTACCGTGTCGCCAGCCACCCACTATTGCGAACGGTCTCATGTCCTCCGTTACATCCAATCCAAATGGGCTCTGCCCCTCCAAGATGTCATCAGACGCCCGGCTTTCAGAGTTGGGTCGAATCGTAGCCGCCGGCGTGCTGCGCATGCGCCAACAGTCCAGTTCTATATCTGCGGGCGGCGGAGATAGTTCACTCGCTATCCCGACCGCCAAGAGCGTCAGTCGTCCCCGGGCACGAGCCCGGATCGGAGGACGATGATGCACAAACAGGATGACAATGCGCAGGTGCTGGCCAGGCTGGCAGGCCTGAAGGACATGACAGTCAAGCAGCTGAAGGCCGAATGGGAGAAGCTGTTCAGCAGCGAGGCCCCCAACAACAGCCGCTCGTTCCTCGAGCAGCGCCTGGGCTACCGGATCCAGGAGCTCACCTTCGGCGGTCTGTCGAAGCCGGTGCGTCAGCTGCTCGATGTCCTGGCCGACGAGGTCGAGGGCAAGAGGGTCCGAAAGTCGGTGATCAGCGACCCGCGCAACCCGGTGATCGGCACGCGCCTGGTCCGCGAATGGAACGGGACCGAGCACGTCATCACCGTGCTGAAGGACGGGTTCGGCTGGCAGGGGCGCCGTTACAAGTCGCTGTCGGCCATCGCCCGCGACATCACCGGCACGCAGTGGAATGGCTACCGGTTCTTCGGCCTGCGGGAACGGAAGGACGCTGCATGACCGATACAGCACCCCGGCGGCGTCTGCGCTGCGCCGTCTACACCCGCAAATCCAGCGAGGAAGGGTTGGACATGGAGTTCAACAGCCTCGATGCCCAGCGCGAGTCCTGCGAGGCCTATGTCGCCAGCCAGCGCGCCGAAGGCTGGGTCTGCATGCGCGAACGCTATGATGACGGCGGGTTCTCGGGCGGCACGCTCGATCGGCCGGGGCTGAAAACTCTGATCGAGGACATCGAGGCCGGTCTGGTGGACGTCATCGTCGTCTACAAGATCGACCGCCTGTCGCGCTCGCTGATGGATTTCGCCAAGCTGGTCGAAGCGTTCGACCGCAACAACGTGACCTTCGTGTCGGTGACGCAGGCGTTCAACACCACGACCTCCATGGGCCGGCTGACGCTGAACATCCTGCTCTCGTTTGCCCAGTTCGAGCGCGAGGTCACCGGCGAACGCATCCGCGACAAGTTCGCTGCCAGCCGCGCCAAAGGCATGTGGATGGGCGGGTTCGTACCGATGGGTTACGACGTCGTTGACCGCAAGCTGGTCATCAACGAGGCCGAGGCCGCCACGATCCGGCACATGTGCCAGAGGTTTGTCGAACTGGGATCGGCGACCCTGCTGACCCGGGAGTTGGTGGCCAACGGCACCCTGAACAAGCGCGGCAAGCCGATCGACAAGGGGTTCCTCTACAAGCTGCTGCGCAACCGGCTTTATCTGGGCGAAGCGGTCCACAAGGGCACCAGCTATCCCGGCGAACATGAGGCGATCATTGACCAGCCGCTATGGGATCAGGTCCATGCCATCCTGAAGGAAAGCCCGCGTCAGCGCGCGGCCAACACCCGCACCCACACCCCGGCGCTGCTCAA
>NZ_JBANRO010000020.1:0-12990 GCF_037154115.1 Alteraurantiacibacter palmitatis
GATCACCAGCCACTCATCATCGGTCAGTTCAAATCTACGACGCGTCATCCAAAACTCCTTCCCGAAGCCTTGAATCAAACGCGCCCGCGCCGCGCAAGTCAGTTTATGAGTTTACGGCCTAGTCCTCCGGCGAGGCCCCCATAAGCCCCCGATTTTGGGCGACCAGAGGTGAATACTGGCGACCTGATGTCCCCAGTTTTTGGCAGATTTTCGTGGGTTTAGCAATCATCTGCGGATGCTGATGAATGGTCTGATGGTGCCGCTTACAGGACTCGAACCTGTGACCCCCGCATTACGAATGCGATGCTCTACCAACTGAGCTAAAGCGGCCCGTCATGTGCCTTGGCCTTGCCCATATCGCCAGCAACGCGCTGACGCAATGCGCAAGGAAGGTGGAGGCCCGAGCCGGAATCGAACCGGCGTGCAAGGATTTGCAGTCCTCTGCGTAACCACTCCGCCATCGGGCCGGAAGGCGCGCACCTAGCGAATGGCACGAAGGCTTGCAATGTGTTTCATGCCCGCGCATTGCCTTGGCCAGTGCAAAGGGAGATTGCGCGGCGATGGTAAGGCTCACCGATGATGAGCAGGCGATGCTGGGCGGGCGCGATGGTGCGGCCGTGGCGCGCGCAATGGATCTGCTGCTCCGCTATGCCGAGGCGCTGGGCGCGGAAGACTTCGTCACCACCAACAATGTCGCGGGCGTGCCCGGTTCCTCGCCCCAATGGGTGAAGGATTATTACGCCGCTGATGGCGGCGATTACCGCGCGGTGTTCAGCCGCTTTGACCTTGATTCGGATGATGTGGTGGATGTGCCGGTGATTCAGGGTTTTGCCTGCCATCTGCAAGGCGGGATGGATCCCGACCAGTGGCGCGAGATGGGGATGACCGAGGCGGCCTATGCCAACTTCCGTGCCGACGAGGCGGAAGTGGCCGCGCACGGCGTGCAGGTGCTGAAAACCTGCACCCCCTATCTGGCAGGCAATGTGCCGGTGATGGGCGAACATTGCGCGTGGATGGAATCAAGCGCGGTGGTGTTCGCCAATTCGGTGATCGGCGCGCGCACCAATTGCGAAGGGCGCGAATCGACCAGCGCCGCGATGCTGGCCAAGCGGATTCCCAACTGGGGCTTTCACCGGCCCGAAGGGCGGCGCGGGCATCATTCCATCCGCGTGGATGTGCCGGTGGATTCGATCTTCGAATGGGGGATGCTGGGCTATTACACCGGCTGGGCGGTGGAGGATGCGATACCGGTGCTGGAAGGCCGTATCGCCGCGCCCAGCCTGATCAAGCACAAGCATTTCGGAGCCGCCGCAGCAAGTTCGGGCGGCGTGGAAATGTATCACATGGTCGGCATCACGCCCGAAGCGCCTACGGTGGAAGCGGCCTTTGGCGGCGCGCGCCGGGGGGAGCGGTTCAGCTATGGCGCGGCGGAGCGGCGCCAGGTTTACGAACGGCTCAATTCCATCGGTGACAGCCGGGATGTGGATTACGTGATGCTGGGCTGTCCGCACGCCAGCATTGACCAGATTGCCGAGATTGCCGCCCTGCTGGATGGGCGCCATGTGCATGAAAACAGCGCGCTGTGGGTGTTCACCAGCCGCGCAGTGAAAGCGACCGCGATTGCCAGCGGCCATGCGGCAAAGCTGGCGGCGGCGGGTGCAAAGCTGATGACGGACACCTGCTCTGCCATCAGCCAGGCCGTGCCGCCGGGCACGCGCGTGGCCGCGTTCGACAGTGCCAAGCAGGCGCATTACCTGCCCGCGATGATGGGGATCGAGGGATGGTTTGGCACCACGGCTGAATGCATTGATGCGGCCTGCACCGGCAAATGGACAGGGAGGCTCGACTGATGGCGACCGTTGGTCTTCACCGGCCAGATATTGTGCTGCGCGGCCGCCGCGTGGTGGGCGGCGTTGCCGAGGGCGAGGCGCTGGTCACCCGGCAGACGATCAGCGGCTGGGGCGGGATCAATGCGATGACCGGCACGGTGATCGAAAACCATCACGAACTCAAAGGCATCAGCTTTGCCGGGAAAATCCTGGTCTTTCCCGGCGCGAAGGGATCGTCGGGCTGGTCGGGCGCGTTCCACACCACGCGGCTGACGGGGAAGGCGCCGCTGGGGATGCTCTACACCACAACCACCACAAAGGCGGCGCTGGGCGCCGTGGTGATGCGGGTGCCGACGCTTACCGATTTTGACCGCAATCCGATCGACCTGATCGCGACGGGCGACCATGTGCGGATCGATGCGGATGCCGGCGAAGTGCTTATCTGGAAGGCAGACACAAAGTGACAGACAATACCCCAAAGCCTGCCGCGCCCGGCGGCGTGAAGCTGCAACGCGTCGAAGGGCATAGCGAGGAGCGATTCCTCGGTTCCGACGTGTTTGAAAGCAATGCGCGCAACCTGCCGCCGCCCAACGGAACGGGCACCGTGCGCGAGGAAGCGCGCGACATTGCGATCTATCACGAATGCGATGTGGCGGTGATCGGGGGTGGCCCGGCGGGCTGCGCGGCGGCGTGGGCTGCGGCAAAGGCGGGCGCGCGGGTGACGCTGGTGGAGCGTTACAATTGCCTCGGCGGCCTCAGCACCGGTGGCCTTGTCATGTGGATCGACCGCATGACCGATTGGCAGGGCAATCATGTGATCCAGGGCTATGCCCGGCACTTTATCGACCGGATGCCCGCCGATGGCGTGGCTGGCCCTCCGCGCGAGGATTGGGGCAGCCGCGATCCGGCCAAGTTCGCATACTGGAGCAACCGCACCACCGCCTTTCACGGCATCGTGCAATGGGCGCCCACTTTGTGCCCTGAGCGGATGAAGCTGAACAACCAGGAAATGCTGCTGGAAGCGGGCGTGCGCATCGTGTTCCACGCCTGGGCGGCGCGGCCGCTGGTGCGGGATGGCGCGGCGCGGGGCGTGATCTTTGAAAGCAAGATGGGCCGCCACGCGCTGATGGCCAAGGTGGTGGTCGACACAACGGGCGATGGCGATATGTTCGCCCGTGCAGGCGCCGATTTCGATACCGATATCGAGGAAGGCGATGTCCACCATTCGATGAACACCGGCTGGGTGCTGGGCGGGGTCAATATGGACCGCTGGATCGACTGGAAGGTGCATCACCCGGACGAGCTGCGTCAATTCATGGAGCGCGGGCGCGCCGAACTCGGCTATTTCCAGACCCCCTATGTCAGCTGGCGGCAGGACATCGCGTTGTTCCTGGGGCCGCGCCAATCGGGCCTGTCGGCGCTGGATGTGGACGACCAGACCGAGGTGGAAATCCGCAGCCATCGCCTGATGCAAGGGCATTGCCAGTTCTTCCGCCGCCATGCGCCGGGGTTCGAGAATGTCTATTCCTTGCAAAGCGCGCAGCAATTGGGCGTGCGCCATACGCGGCGGCTGGCGGGCGTGGGCCGGATCGAGCGCAAGGATTGGGGCAACGGCACGCCGGTTGCAGACGAGGTGGGCGTGTCCCCTTCGATCAGCCCCAAGTTCCCGGTGATCTCGGTCCCCTATGGTGCACTGGTGCCGCGCAATCTGGATGGCCTGCTGGTGGGCGGGCGGCACATCAGCTGCGATGCGAACAGCCACGGCTTCATGCGCGAGATTCCGCAATGCTGGCTGACGGGCCATGCAGCGGGCGTGGGCGCGGCGCTGGCGGCGGACAAGGGCGTAGAGCCGCGCGCCGTGCCGGTGGACGATATCCGCCGCGTGCTGCGCGAACAGGGCGCGCATCTGTCGGATGACAGGGCGGTGGCAGCGGTGCGTGCAGGGCAGGCGGAGCCGGTGGCGGCGAAGTAGGCTTCGGCCCTTGGCCTAGACCGTGTTGACAAAAGATTTCAGCCATAAGCGGGTGGCGGCGAGGTTTAGGAAGCTCTCGAACGAGAGGACAGTCTTGTCGTAGCGGGTGGCGATACGGCGCTGCTGCTTGAGTTTTCCGAACATGCGCTCGACGCGATTGCGGTCACGGTAGCGGCGATAGTCGGGATGCTCGGGCACCTTGCGGTTCGAACGGGGCGGGATGATCGGCAGGATGCCCCGGATCAGCAGGCTTTCCCGGAAGCGGTCGCCATCATATCCCTTGTCCGCCAGCAGCGCCTTGGGTGCGGCGATGGGGATCTCCATCAGCGGCTCGGCTGCGGTGTAATCGGAAGCCTCGCCGCCGGTCAGGATGAAGCCGAGAGGCAGTCCCTGATTGTCGCAGCGGGCGTGGATCTTGCTCGTAAAGCCGCCGCGTGATCGACCAAGAGCGTTCGCACAAGCCCCCCTTTTCCGCCCGCTGCCGAGACGTGGCCGCGAACGGAAGTGCTGTCGATCATGTGCTGCCAGTCGTCGGTCAACCCGAGATCAACCAGCGTTTGCAGCAGCGCATCCCAGACGCCCTGCTCGGCCCAACGCCGGAACCTGACATAGACAGAGTTCCACTTGCCGTATCGCTCATGCATATCGCGCCAAGGGCATCCCGTTCGCAGGACGTGAAGCATGCCATTGAGAAAGCGCCTGTTATCACCCGCTGGACGCGCCCAGCCACCACGCTCAGGCGGCAGCAGCGGCCCGATCAGTTCCCATTCCCCATCCGACAAATCCCCGCGACCCATGACTGCTCCTCAAAAAGCAGTCTTGAATCAGAACTCGCGCCAATTGGGAATCCCTTTTGTCAACACGGCCTAGCACTACTTTGGCAGATTTCTGCGGGTCATACGGCTCCATCGTCTACGGAAGTGCGGGCATGTAGGCGGCGGAGGCTGGCTGAGCTGGGTCAGGATCGCCTGCCTGATGGCAGGCAAGGTCGGTTGCGGCGGTGGGCTCGGGCTTCTTTTTTTTCCGACCCGCTGCCCTGAGACGGCGGGCTTGCAGGAAGGCGAACGCGATCATGCTCATGAGGGCGTGCCTATGAAGTCCCTGCCATGATCGCCCCTCGAAGTGATCGAGGCCAAGCTCTTCCTTGATCTGCTGATGGGCTTGCTCGCAGACCCACCGGGCTTTGATGGCACCGGCCAACTTCCTGAGTGGGGTGTCGGCGGGCAGATTGCTCAGGTAATATTTGCGCTCGCCGGTGGAACGATGCTCGCCGACCAGCCAGACCTCTTCGCCGGGAAGATGCTGCTGACCGAGATCACCAATGCGCTGCGGCGGGCCGTCTGCCACCCGCACGCGCATGGCAGCAAAGCGCGCCGAGAGCTTGCCCTTCGTGCCGCGCCGCCAGCTTACGGTCTGCCACTTGGCGCTCTCGAGCATCTCCTGGGCCGGACGCGAGGGGGCATCGGGCACATGGTTCTTGCGTGGTCGTCCGCAGCCAGCGACCGGGAAGATCATGGCGACATCAGGTGGATAGACCTTTTGCTTGAAGGGGATCCCAACTGCCCAGGTCAGCCCGCGTTCGGTAAGATCCTGCCGGAACGGAGCAGACATGCCGTATCCGGCGTCGGCCAGTATCCCGCCGAAGCGCACACCGGTGGAGCCCACTCGGTCGATCTCGGCAAGCGCGATCTCAGGCTTGGTGCGATAGGCGCGCGCTTCTTCAGGAACCTTGGCGCGATCCATCCGCGCCGCATCGCTGGTCCAGCTCTCGGGCAGGAACAGTCGCAACCCGACCATGACCGGCACTTCGCTCGATGCCAGCGTCACCGACACCAGTGTCTGGCAGTTGGCGTTTTTACCCAGCGCCGATGCATATTGCGGCGCTACGCCGACCGAAGACCTCCCCTTCTTCGGCAAAGCCGTATCATCGATGATCAACCAGGCATCGCTGCCACCCACCAGCGCATCGGCCTGCCGACAGAGCTCCTCCTCCAATGGCGCGCTGTCCCACAGGGCACCGCCGATAAAATGATGCAGCTGGTCATAGCCAATCCCCGGCGAACGCATCGCCATAGGTTGCACGCTTTTGCGGTCACCAGGGCCGATCAACCCCTCGACATAGGCCGGACACATCCGCTCCCTGCGCCGATCACCCAGCAGCCCCACAAATGGCGCAAGCCACTCCGTCAGATCATCTCGCCAACCATCCGCCATCGCCAGCCTCCACATGCTGACGATGTTGAATCATGATAAACGATTCATAGGAATCCAGAAAATACACTTCTGCCAAAGTAGTGCTAGCCCCGTTGGTGTTTCGCCATCACCGAAGCCATATTGTGCCGCAGTGCAGGCCTTGAGCTTATCCCACGTGGATTCCGGCTCTTCACATTGCGGCTGGTTACCCGGCCGAACTACAATCACATAATTGTAATTCGGCTCCTGCGAACTTCCTCCAGAAGTCCCTGGAATTGGCGTCCCATCAGGAATCTCGTAAGAGTAATTGACCTTTTGACATACTTCGACCCTCTCCACAGTTATTTGATGAGAGACCGGGCCGTACCGAGGAACGTATTGGCAAACCTCAAAATATTCATAAACTGTGTAAAGTCCCGTGGGATCCACGCCATTGACAGGATCGCCGCCGACATAGGCATACATGTTCATGCCGTCGCCATAGCCGATGGGATCGGTCTGCATGAACCGGCCGAGGGTGGGCGAATACATACGCGCCTTGTAATGCCAAAGCCCCAGTTCCGGAACCCATGTCTGCCCCGTATAGCCGAACCACCCCGTATTGCCCGCGCCGGGAACACCGTACTCGTCATAGCTGTTGATCGTGCTTGCGCTGCCACCCACGCTGCGTCGCCAGTACCACCGAGCCGCGCGCGTCGGTGAACAGGAACCGGCTGTCGCCCAGCGCCACGTCGCCGGTCAGCTTGCCGTTCGTGTCATGATGGGGGCAATTGGCGGTGGGAGAGAGCTTGCGGACGAACTCTCTCGTCGAAGGCCACCTAAGTAGGCCGTGAGCCTGCGAAAAGTTGCGGTCGGCTATTGCGGATAAGCAATCGCAACAGGCCTATGCGGCTTCCTTCCGGTGCACCCGCTGCTTCAGAACTGAGAGCCCGGACGGATCCCTGTCGAGCAGCAGCAAGGCACTCATCACCGCATGGCTGACAACCACATCGCCGCTCTCGTATTTCTGGAAGGCGTTGGGCCCGCCTCCAATCAGACGGCCAGCATCCTTCTGGGTGAGATGCAGGCGCTTCCTGATGCGGCGCACCGCCTCGGGCTCGAGCAGACCCTCCACCTGAGCCTTGAGCCGGTTCAGAGCCCGATCGGAAACCTTCATGTCGTCACCGGTGTGAATGCTCTCGTCGCTTGCATCACAATACCAGCCGGGCATGTCGAAGGTGGATTCGTGCCCCTTGTAGGTGATGGTCATCGGCCGAACGTCGCGGAACATCGGCTGGCCCGTCTCCGGGCAGGTGGGGTTAGTCATCGCCCTTCTCCTTGAACGACAGAAGCAAAAACTCGGTCACGGCATCGGCCGTGAACTTGACGTACAAAGCCCCCTGCTCGGAGGGAACGTGGTAGACATCCTGCCAGACCCGATGATCAGCAAAGGATGTCATGGACTTATAAAAATGGCGTCGCTCGATCGTCTGTATGGTGGCGACGATCTCGCTTCGGCCAAAACCAAGCGAAGCCGCTCCTCTCAGAGCGGAACCTGTGACATTGAGCTTCTCGACCGTTGAGAAAACGGCTTTGACCGCTTCAATGTCATAGGTCGGCTTTCGCTTCTCGGTCATTGCCCTTTATAACACCACTGTGGTGTTTTTCAAGAGTGCCGATTCCGTCAGCCCGCCGGTGTTCGCGCGCAGCTAGGTTTGTCGGCTTGCCACATAGAATCCCCGCCGATGGCGGCCCAAATATCGTATCAGCCCTCTGTCCTTCAGGTTGGCAATGTCGCGTTTCGCGGTGCGGCTGCTGACCTGCCAGTGCACGACGACGTCTTCAACGGTGCATCGGTCGCCCTGCGCGACTCGCGCCAGCAGCCACTCCTGACGCTCGTTCAGCGGCAAATTAATGGTGATATGGATGTCACCATTAATGTCACCATTCGTGTCACCATTAACGCCGTTGAAGAGGCCCAATTGCGCTCCCGATCCGGACCCGGCCGGGCCGTGCGCGAAAGACGCAGCCGTGCCATTCGGGAGTGCCTCAGCCGGTGCCGTTGATGGATCCATATCAGCCAGGAACTGCCGAACCAGCTCGCGAACAGCCGGAGACTTCATGCAAAGTCTCATTAGAAAATAACCGCTTGGACCGGAAACCCCGCTCACCCAGTTCTTTACGCTGCGCTCGCTGGCACCGGTCCAGCGCATGACGGTCTTGACCGTTCGGTGGGTCTCATCATGCTCGCGGCGCAAGGCATCCGCGATGAGTTCCGCATAGTCCTTGGCCGACTTCGCCAGCCCGTTCCATGGGTGCAACATTCTGCCCTTTTTCGGCAACATCCTCCGCTCCTTCCACCGCTACATTCACGTGCGAGCGGAACGGTAGGCAGAGGTGCTCTTCGGGCTGCAGTTGGTGGATGCCCTGGACTGCTGCAGCGGCTGAACCGGAAAGGGCGACGCTTGAAGGATTGGCAGAAAGAAAAGGACCAACCTCACGATGACCCGACAGTCCGCGTCGTGCGGGCCGCCGAATACGTTCGCATGTCCACCGATCACCAGAAATACTCGACCGAAAATCAGGCCGACGCGATCCGCCACTATGCGGCCTCTCGGGGCATCGAAATCGTCAGCACCTATGCCGATGACGGCAAAGCGGCCTGTCGATCGACGGACGTGCTTCGTTGCAGCGCCTGATTGCCGACGTCGAATCCGGCACTGCCGATTTCGAGATGATCCTGGTCTACGATGTCAGCCGGTGGGGCCGCTTCCAGGACGCCGACGAAAGCGCCTATTACGAATACATCTGCCGCCGTGCCGGGATCCAGATCGCCTATTGCGCCGAACAGTTCGAGAATGATGGCTCACCGATGAGCACCATGTTCAAGGGCTTCAAGAGGGCCATGGCTGGCGAATACAGCCGAGAGCTCTCGGTCAAGGTTTTTGCCGGCCAGGGACGGCTCATCGAGAAAGGCTACCGCCAGGGCGGTCCCGCTGGCTTCGGCCTGCGCAGGACGCTGATCGATGAACACGGCACGACCAAGGCGGTGCTCGGCCGAGGTGAGCAAAAGAGCCTGCAGACCGACCGCGTGATCCTGACACCCGGGCCGGACGAGGAAATTGCCGTCGTGCAGGAGGTCTACCGAGCCTTCGTTCATGATGGGCAGACCGAGCGCGAGATCGCCGAGGCACTCAACGTCCGCGGCATTCTCACCGATCTTGAACGCCCATGGACGCGCGGCACCGTCCACCAGCTCCTGATCAACGAGAAGTATGTCGGCGACAATGTCTGGAACCGCCGCTCGTTCAAGCTGAAAAAGAAGCGGGTCCGCAACGCCCCGGACATGTGGATCCGGTCACAGGGCGCATTCGAGGGGATCGTCGAACGGAAACTGTTCGAGGCGGCCCATTCGATCATCACGGCGCGCTCGTTCCGCCTGTCCGACGAGGAGATGCTGGAAGCGCTTCGGGGTCTCTACGCCAGCAAGGGCCTGCTGTCCGGCATCATCATCGACGAATGCGACGGTTTGCCGTCGAGCAGCGCGTACAGTTCCCGGTTCGGCAGCCTCCTGCGTGCCTACAGCCTGGTCGGGTTCACCCCGGACCGGGACTACCGCTACGTTGCGATCAACCGGGACCTGCGCAAGCTGCATCCCGATGTCCTGCGGCAAGTGCTCGACGGTTTGCGCGAACAGGGCAGCGAAGCCTGGCAGGATCTCGAGACCGACCGGGTGATCGTCAATGGCGAATTCAGCCTGTCGGTCGTCCTCGCCAGGTGCCAGACCACGTCGACTGGGCTGCTGCGCTGGAAGCTGCGGTTCGATACCTCGGTCATGCCCGACATCACCATCGTCGTGCGCATGGACACTGACAACCGGGCACCGCTCGATTTCTACCTGTTCCCCCGCCTCGATGTCGCGTCCGACCGGGTGCGATTGGCCGAAGACAATGGCCTCAGTCTCGACGCCTACCGCTTCGATACCCTCGACTACCTCTATGACATCGCCGCCCCAGTGCGCATCGCGGAGGCCGCCTGATGAGGGAATCACGCCCCCAGCAGATCGAAATGATCCCGATATCACGGATCACCGTGCTCAACCCGCGTTCGCGCAACAAGCGTCAGCACCGGGAGATCGTGAACAACATCGAGGCGATCGGCCTCAAGCGCCCCATTACCGTCAGCAGGCGCCAAGGGCCCGGCGGCCCCCGGTACGACCTGGTATGCGGGCAAGGACGCCTCGAGGCCTTTCAGATGCTCGGGCAGACGGAGATCCCGGCCGTTGTGATCGAGGCGGCCGAGGACGAATGCCTGGTCATGAGCTTGGTCGAGAATATTGCCCGCCGGGTGCAGCGCCCCATCGACGTCATGCGCGAGATCGGTGAGCTCCGGAAGCGCGGGTACAGTGAGGCGGACATCGCGCGGAAGATCGGTGTCCATAACTCGTGGGTCAGCATGGTGGTGTCGTTGCTCGAACGCGGCGAGGAACGGCTGTTGGCCGCGGTCGAAACCGGCCTGATCCCCGTCACCATGGCCATCGAGGTCGCTCGCGCCGAAACCGAGGAAGCCCAGAACCTGCTGCTGGAGGCTTACGAGACCGGTAAGCTGAAAGGAAAGAAGCTCGCCTCCGTCCGCCGCCTGCTCGATCATCGCCTTCGCAGCCGCAGTAAGGGCATCGGCTCCAGCCGCATGGGACCTCGCGCGGGCAATCGCCGCATCACGGCAAACGACCTGCTGCAGGTCTATCAACGCGAGGCGGAGAAACAGCGCATCCTTGTCAAGAAGTCGGATTTTACCCAGACGCGCCTGCTGTTCGTTGTCGAGGCGATCAAGGACCTCCTTGGCGACGAAGGGTTCGTCACCCTGCTGCGGGCCGAGGGGTTGGAAACCATGCCGCGTGCCCTCGCGATCAAGATCGCCGGAGGCCTGGATGGCTGACTGGCAACCCGAGCACACAAGCGAGCCGGGAGGCGATCCGCACGTTCATCTGGCCTTCGAGCGCCAGACCATCACGATTGCGATACCTGCTCTCGTCCCTCTGAAATCACTTCGCGAGGGCGTGCGCGAGAGCAAGAAATACGCGCAGATTGTCAGTTCCATTGAGGCGATCGGACTGGTCGAGGCGCCGGTCGTCATCGCCGACACCCAGCATCCCGGGCAGTATTTCCTGCTCGATGGCCATCTGCGCATCGAGGCCCTGAAACAGCTCGGGACCGAGACCGTCGATTGCCTGGTTGCAACGGACGACGAGACCTACACCTACAACAAGCGGGTCAACCGCCTGCCGCCTGTGCAGGAGCATCGCATGATTGCGCGAGCCGTTGAGCGAGGGGTGGCTCCGGCCGTCATCGCCGAGGCCTTGGGGCTGGAGGTCGGTTCTGTGCACCGCAAGTTTCGTCTGCTGGACGGAATCTGCCCGGAAGCGGTGGACATTCTCAAAGACACCACCTGCCCGATGAACGTGTTCGAGGTGCTGCGTCGCATGTCGACGATGCGCCAGATTGAGGCCGCCGACCTCATGGTTGGGCAAAACAACTTCTCCCTGATGTTTGCCAAGGCCCTCCTGGCTGCAACGCCAGACGATCAGCTCGTCAAGCAGCCGAGGAAGGGCCGCAAGGGTGACGCGAATGGCCCGACCACCCAGCAGATTGCCCGTATGGAGCGCGAACTGGCGGCGCTGCAGACCCAAGTGAAATCGGTCGAGGACAGCTACGGCATCGACAACCTGCATCTCACGGTAGCGCGCGGCTACATCGCCAAACTGCTGGGTAATGCCCTGATTGTTCGATGGCTCTCTCAGAACCGACACGAATACCTCGGCGAATTCCAGCGCATCGCCGAGATCGAAACGATCGCGCCAGTGCCACCGCTCGCACTGGGGCAGGAATGAATATGATGGGGACCCGGACCCGATAAGCGCGGGGACCATGGGAGAAGCCGCACTGTGGGGCGGATCGAGCATGGTGGTGGGAATGGCGGCGAACCCGCATGGAGCCCACTAGGCCGGCCGTCATATGGACCGGCTGCATGCCGCAGTATTGCGCATGTCAGGCAAGGGCGTGTCGGCATATCCGGGACTGTCGGCACGCCCAACCGCCCAAGGCGATCTCGCCGCCTTCTATCGCAGCCCCGCCAGAAAACTTGTAGCGGTCAGCTCGAGATGCGCCTCGAGCGGAGGACGCAGCATATAGGCATGCGGCACACGGGCAAAGCTCCAGACCCGAATGAGATGCCATTCATCACGGCGAGCATCGGCGACGGCCAGTTCATTTCGGGAAATATGGAAAGGGGTACGCTCCCATCCATTGGTGGTCTTGACCTCGATCAGGCGTTCACGGCCATCAGGTTCGAAGCTGGCAATGTCGAAACCGTAGCCGTCGCCATCCTGAACCGATGTCCAACGTACCCTGTCCGCCAGATCCTCCCGACCAGCCAATTGCAGTGCCTGCCTTTCGCCGTGCAGGACGAGTTCTTCACCAGCCTTTCCTAGAGCTCGGTTGCGTGCGTCGCGCTCCGCGACATCGAACTTCCGCCCCATCGCGGCAATGAACTCCGGATCGACAGGAGATGGTTCGTTGCGCTGCGTCGGCGGTGGACCGAACTGCAGAAGCGGCGCATTTATCGGCACAGTCCGCGATGGTCGATTGAAGGGCGCCAGCCAATCCGGATGGGCGTCGAGCCATCGGAGGACCCCGTCTACCAAGGCATTCTGGAAATTGGCTGCCGGTTTGTAACCGGTGATCCACGGTTGTCCGAGGCCGAGCATGACGGCGCTGATGTTCTGGTGTTTGAATTCGATTGAGCCCCGACTGCGAGGGAGGAGCTCTTGCAGCGCACGATTCCGTTCCGCCTTGTTGAAAGGACGCCCCTCAATCTCCGCGCCGAGCATCGCGAAATAGTCAGCGACGATCAGATCGATTTCAGCTTCGCTCCAGGCTTCAGAGCCTGATCCGAAACTAAGTTGAGTGGTATCAGCGGGTTAGCTTGACGCTAGCTCAAGTCATTGATTCAGGGGTT
>NZ_JBANRO010000021.1:0-9127 GCF_037154115.1 Alteraurantiacibacter palmitatis
CCATCACGCCCAGCGATGGGCATCATAACGGCTCAAGGCTCTACTCGTAGCTGGTAGAAACTTCGGGCTCAGACCAGATCGCCTGACCTTGCCGAAGCTGAAAAATGCGCCCCTCGAGGCGCAACGAATCTGTCGGGCCATTTTCAGCCCCTCCATGATGCATAAACAGCTACCCAAGATATAAATGACATTTCGCATTTAGTGTGCGATATGTCACTTTCAATCTTGGTGCACGAAATTCCCGTATAGACCGTGTCTTCGCTATCAGCTCGCCGCTATAACGCGGTCCGTCTCCAGGCCTCTTCGCTTGGTCGCCGGTTCCGCGCCGAAAGAGGCTGGTCATGTCACGTCAGGAAGCCTCACGTTCTCGTGAAACAATAACTCTCGCGGGGCGAACCAGTCTGGGCCCAATCATGTAACCTGACTGCGCGACGCTCACGATCTGGCCCGCATTGGATCCCGTACTCGGCACGGTGCCGATAATTTCATGCACGTTGGGATCAGGATCTTCGCCAATCGAAGGACGCAGTATTTTTACCCCGGCCTTGAGCAAGGCATCATTGATTGCTCGCCGCGTCGCCTCCAGCCCCTTGATCAACGATGGCTCGATCTCGTGTGAACCCGCCAAAGCCTCCAAGGCCAGGTCGAGATTGTCGAGCGCTGGTGCGAGTTCGGATAGCAGTTGCGCCATCCCGGCCTGTCGACCTTCGGTTCCCGCTTTTTCTGCGCGCTTTCGCGCATTCTCAGCTTCCGCCAGTGCACGAAGCAATCGATCCTGTAACGCGTCCCCTTCTCCCGGTTCCGGCAGGACCTCCGACTCCACGTTTTTACCTACTGCCGGGGGCGATCCGTCCTCGTTCTCGCCATTCTTCGCATTGTTCGACACGCTCTGTACCCCCGTACTTAGTCTTTCTTGTCGTCATCGACCTCGGAGAATTCGGCGTCGACGACTTCTTCATCATCCGAACCTTCCGAACCGGCAGCTCCACCGGCATCGGCGGAGCCTGCGGCGGAAGCCTGCTCCTTCTCGTAGATCTGCTGACCCATCTTCATGGCAGCATCGGTGAGGGCCTGAGCCTTCGCGTTGATCGCATCGAGATCGTCGCCTTCGAGCGCCGTCTTGGTTTCGGCGATCGCAGCTTCGACCGCAGCCTTCGTGTCGGCGTCGATCTTGTCGCCATGCTCCTCAAGCTGCTTTTCGGTTGCATGCACGAGGCTGTCGGCCTGGTTGCGCGCTTCCGCCTGCTCGCGGCGCTTCTTGTCCTCTTCGGCGAACTTCTCGGCATCCTGGACCATCTGTTCGATGTCGGATTCCGAAAGGCCGCCAGAGGCCTGGATGCGGATCTGCTGTTCCTTGCCGGTCCCCTTGTCCTTGGCGGACACGTTGACGATGCCGTTGGCGTCGATGTCGAAGGTGACTTCGATCTGCGGCACACCTCGCGGTGCCGGTGGGATGCCTACAAGGTCGAACTGGCCGAGCAGCTTGTTGTCAGCCGCCATTTCACGCTCGCCCTGGAAGACGCGGATCGTCACCGCTTGCTGGTTGTCATCCGCGGTGGAGTAAGTCTGCGTCTTCTTGGTCGGAATCGTGGTATTGCGATCGATCATGCGGGTGAATACGCCGCCCAGCGTTTCGATACCGAGCGATAGCGGGGTCACGTCGAGCAGGAGAACATCCTCGACGTCGCCCTGCAGGACACCCGCCTGGATGGCGGCACCCATGGCGACAACCTCGTCGGGGTTAACGCCAGTGTGCGGCTTCTTGCCAAAGAAATCCTCGACCACTTCGCGTACCTTGGGCATTCTGGTCATGCCGCCTACCAGGATCACTTCGTCTATCGCCCCTTTGTCGATCCCAGCATCAGCCATAGCTTTTTTGCAGGGTTCGAGCGTGCGCTTGATCAGACCGTCAACCAGTTTTTCGAGGTCGGAGCGGGTGACTGTCTGGACCAAATGCAGCGGCGTCGTGGTGCCGCCTTCCATGCGCGCAGTGATAAAGGGAAGGTTGATCTCGGTCTGTGCTGCGCTTGACAGCTCTATCTTGGCCTTTTCCGCCGCTTCCTTGAGGCGTTGCAGCGCGAGTTTGTCGGTTCTGAGATCCATATTTTCCTTCTTCTTGAAGGAATCGGCGAGATATTCCACCACCGCGCTGTCGAAGTCTTCGCCGCCGAGGAAGGTGTCGCCATTGGTCGATTTCACCTCGAATACGCCATCACCGATTTCGAGGATCGATACGTCAAACGTACCGCCGCCGAGGTCGTAAACGGCAATAGTCTTGCCTTCATCCTTGTCGAGACCATAAGCGAGCGCCGCCGCAGTCGGTTCGTTGATGATGCGCTCGACCTCGAGACCAGCGATTCTACCGGCATCCTTGGTCGCCTGGCGCTGGGCATCATTGAAGTAGGCCGGGACTGTTATTACCGCTTTCTCGACCTTCTCGCCTAGGTACTCTTCGGCGGTTTCCTTCATCTTTTGCAGGATGAAGGCGGAAACCTGGGAAGGACTGTACTTCTCGCCGCCCGCTTCAACCCAAGCATCGCCGTTGGGCCCCTCGACAATCTTGTATGGAACAAGTTCCATGTCTTTCTTGGTCGTCGGATCGTCAAACCGCCGACCGATCAGGCGCTTGATCGCGAACAAGGTGTTATCCGGGTTGGTAACGGCCTGGCGCTTGGCGGGCTGGCCGATCAGGCGTTCGCCATCCTTGGTGAAGGCGACGATCGATGGCGTGGTGCGCGCACCCTCCGAATTCTCGATCACCTTGGGCTTGCCGCCTTCCATAACGGCAACGCAGCTGTTGGTTGTTCCGAGATCGATACCGATAACTTTAGCCATGGTTTGCAGCTCCAGAAAACAGTAGACTAAGATATTTGCAGGCGAGGGTTCGCCGCTCCCCTAACGCAGAAGGATCACGTCAGCGATCTGGCTGGATCGGCTGGCGGAATGGTCGTATGCGCGCGGCAGCCACAAGACTGCGCGGACCCCACTGGGTGATCGAGGCACCAAGCTTATGCTGCCTCCCGACTTCTGTGCGAAGCGCTGTGCATGAGTAAGTCCGAGCCCAAGGCGTTGATCAGCGCCCCAATTCGAATAGAACGGCTCGAAAGCTAGCGCGATCGCATCGCGTCTGAGCCCAGGGCCATTGTCGGCAACTTCAATTTCGATCCGCTCGGGGAGAGCGTCAATCGCCGGGCGGTTCCTCAAGCGCAAAGATACTTTCCCACCATTTCCTCCGGCAGCCAGAAATGCATTTTCAAGCAGGGCCGATAAGGCGCTGGCGAAAGAGGCAGGGGCAACCCGAACCGGCCACAAACCTGTTTCAAGAATCTTTTCAAACTCCGCCTCCACTGGAATTCCTGACTGGATCTGGTCCATCAAATGCTTGATCAACTCTGGCACATCGACCAATTCCTGAAGCGGCGAATGAGCAGCTGGAACAGACCATTTGCTTACTAATCTGGCCGAATTGAGTAGCGCCAAACGCATCTTGCGACGAAGCTTGATCGCCTCCTGCTCATCGGCGAATTCCAACGTATCAAGGCCCGCAGCCAGCACGGCAAGCATGCTTGTCAGGTCTTCCGTCGATGGCAGATGGGTCCCTGACGACGTTCCTGCTGGCATCATGTCCCGAAAGCTACTCTGGAATTGACGCTTCATGCCCGGCCTCCTGTGCCAAAATGTACCTCTAGTCGCTTCTCAGGCAAATCCACTGATCCAGATCAGGCGTTTCGGATCAGCCTTGCCTGTCCCAATGTGATCGCATTAGACACCCAGCTTTGAGCGGGGATTGTATTCATTCTTTTCTCGCCATTCCTTGGCCCACGCTTCCAGGCTTTTATCGTTCTGCGGAAGGTCAACCATCAACCGCACCAGTTGGTTGCCGCGCCCACCTTGGCGACGCGCCATTCCTTTACCCTTGATGCGCAGAACTCTGCCCGAGGTGGATCCCTTCGGCACTGTTAGCATGATCGGCCCATCGATCGTGGGTACGCGCACTTTTGCGCCGAGTACGGCCTCGTCCCACCGGATTGGCAGGTCGAGGCGAATGTCGTCCTCATCCTGTCGGAAGAAAGGGTGGAGCGTGACGGTCAGTTCAAGAATCGCGTCGCCGCGCCCTCCCGGTCCGGGCCGCCCTTTGCCCGCAACGCGCAGGCGATCTCCACTCTGGGTTCCCGGAGGGATCTTGACCTCGATTTGCTCGCCGCCATCGAGGTTGATTGCGAATGGTTTTGCAGTGGCGATATTTTCGAAAGGGACATTTACCGCATAAAGCACATCGCTTCCTCGCGGGCGATATTCGCGCCCGCCAGCTCCGCGACCCCGCCCGAAGAGATCGGCGAAGATGTCCCCCAATTCCTCCGAATCGCCAGAGAAATGAAAGGATGTCGCTCCATCCTGCGCCGATCGAAACGGTCCTCCGCCCGAGAACGGCCCATGGCCCTGGAAATCTTCGAAACCGTAAGGTGCGCGCGGGTTGCCTTGCTCGTCGATCTCGCCGCGGTCGTATCGTGCGCGTTGCTCGGCATCGCTCAAAAGATCATATGCTTGCGTGACTTCCGCGAACCGGGCCGCCGCGTCGGGCTTGTCCTTGTTGCGATCAGGATGAAGCTCTTTGGCGAGTTTGCGATAGGCTTTCTTGATCGCAGACTGGTCTGCAGTGCGCGATACGCCGAGTATCGTATAAGGATCTGCCATTAGCTAAATCACCTGAAATTGGGATGCGGGGGGCAATGCGGGTCAGCCAATATGTGCCTCCACCCATTGGCGAAGTGCTGAGGTGGGTAAGGCACCGGATCGTTGATCGACCAGCCGTCCATTCTTGAATATTAACAAGGCGGGGACGCCCTGCACGCCGTACCGGGCGGCAAGTTCGGGAGCCTTGTCGATATCGACCTTTGCAAACCTGGCGCGCGGTTCGATTGCAATCGTGACCTGGGCAAAAGATGGAGCCATGGCGCGGCAGGGACCGCACCACGTCGCCCAGAAATCCACAACAACAGGTATGTCGGATCGTGTGATATGGCGATCAAACCTCTGGCCCAGCAGGTCGACGGGCGAACCATTGAACAGCGCCTTGTGGCATTTGCCGCATTTTGCGGCGTGAGCTGGCCGATCAGGCGGGATAGCGTTGACCGCTTCACAATGTGGGCAAACTACCTTGATCTTGTCCGCTTCCATTCGCCGCCCTTCCCTTGCTTGTCATGCGCTCGCGCTGCTCATATCTGGGATCGAATGACGAAAACGAGACCTTCTTCGCCCTCGTCGACATTGACGGTCGAACCGTCAGGGATTTCGCCGGCCAGCAGCTTTTCCGCCAGCGGATCCTGCAGATATCGCTGTACCGCGCGCTTGAGCGGTCTGGCGCCATATACGGGGTCGTAACCCACCCGACCGAGCCAGTTGCGCGCGCCTTCGGTGAGGTCGAGCGTGATCTTCCGGTCTTTCAGCAGCTTCTGGACGCGCTTGACCTGGATATCGACGATCGGTGCCATGTGTTCCTGGCTCAGGCGATGGAACAGGATGATCTCATCAAGCCTGTTGAGGAACTCGGGGCGGAAGTGGCTGCGCACCACGTCCATCACCTGCGGCTCGACATCTTCCACCTTCTGATCGTCGGTGAGGTTGGAGAGGAACTGGCTGCCGAGGTTGCTGGTCAAGATGATCAGCGTGTTCGAGAAGTCTACCACCCGGCCCTGCCCGTCAGTCAGACGACCGTCGTCGAGTACCTGCAACAGAACGTTGAACACGTCCTGATGCGCCTTCTCGACTTCGTCGAACAGTACCACCTGGTAAGGTCGCCGCCGCACCGCCTCGGTAAGCACGCCGCCTTCCTCGTAACCTACATAACCCGGAGGCGCGCCGATCAGTCTGGCGACCGCGTGCTTTTCCATGAATTCGCTCATGTCGATGCGCACCATGGCGCGCTCGTCGTCGAACATGAACTCGGCCAACGCCTTGGTCAGCTCGGTTTTGCCAACGCCCGTGGGGCCAAGGAACAGGAAGCTGCCCAATGGCCGGTTCGGATCCTGCAAGCCAGCGCGTGCTCGGCGCACGGCCTTCGAGACAGCCTGTACCGCCTGCTGCTGCCCGATCACGCGACGACCGAGAAACTCTTCCATCTTGAGCAGCTTCTCGCGCTCGCCCTCCATCATCTTGTCCACCGGCACGCCCGTCCAGCGGCTGACGACAGAGGCGATGTCCTCCTCGGTCACTTCCTCGCGCAATAACGCAGTCTTATTTGCACCACGTGCCTCCTCAAGCTGCTTTTCGAGGCTCGGTATCGTGCCATAGGACAGCTCGCCCGCCTTTTGCAGGTCGCCCGCGCGCTGCGCCTGCTCCAGCTCGAGCCGGGCCAGGTCGAGCTGTTCCTTGATCTTTGCCTCAGCCTGAATCTTGTCGCGTTCGTTCTGCCAGCGCGTGGTCAGCTCGCTCGATTTCTGCTCGAGCTCGGCCAATTCTTTGCGCAAGGTGGCGAGCCGGTCCTTGCTCGCCTCGTCGCTTTCCTTAGCGAGCGCGCTTTCCTCGATCTTGAGCTGGATAATGCGGCGGTCGAGGTTTTCGATCTCTTCGGGTTTGCTTTCTAATTCCATGCGGATGCGACTCGCCGCCTCGTCCATCAGGTCGATCGCCTTGTCGGGAAGGAAGCGGTTCTGGATATAGCGATCGGATAGCTGCGCAGCGGCCACGATCGCGCTGTCGGTAATGTTTACCCCGTGGTGCAGTTCGTATTTTTCCTTCAGACCACGCAGGATGGATATCGTGTCCTCGACGCTCGGCTCGTCGATATAGACCGGCTGGAAGCGCCGTTGGAGCGCCGCATCCTTCTCGACATATTTCTGGTATTCGTCGAGCGTAGTAGCGCCGATCACGTGCAACTCGCCGCGCGACAGCGCCGGCTTCAGGAGGTTCGAGGCGTCCATGCTGCCTTCGCTGGCGCCCGCACCAATCAGCGTGTGCATCTCGTCGATGAACAGGATGATCTGCCCATCGGAATTTTTCACCTCGTCGATCACGGCCTTCAAGCGTTCCTCGAATTCGCCGCGATATTTCGCACCCGCAATCAGCGCGCCCAGGTCAAGCGCCATTAGCGTGCGGCCCTTGAGGCTGTCGGGCACATCGCCATTGGCGATGCGCAGCGCCAGCCCCTCGGCGATTGCGGTCTTGCCCACGCCGGGATCACCGATAAGAACGGGATTGTTCTTGGTCCTGCGGGCCAGAATCTGGATTGTGCGACGAATCTCCTCGTCGCGGCCGATCACCGGGTCGAGCTTGCCGTCGCGCGCCGCTTGGGTCAGGTCGCGGGCGTATTTCTTGAGCGCATCGTAGCTCTCTTCTGCGCTTGCGCTATCTGCGGTGCGACCGCCGGTCACTTCCTGAATCACCGCCTCGAGCGACTTCGCATTCACGCCGGCAGCCTGCAAAGCCTTGCCTGCGTCGGTGCTGTCGGAAAGGGCCATGGCCTGCAATATGCGCTGTACAGGAACGAAGCTGTCGCCGGCCTTCTTTGCCAGCTGTTCGGCCTGATCGAGCAGGCGAGCCGAATCATTGTCGAGGGAGGGCGGCGTCTGCGCTCCTGAGCCGGAAACCACTGGGAATTTATGCAATGCCTTTTCAACCTCGCCAATGGCAGCAGGGGGGCTACCGCCTGCTCGCTGGATGAGCTGCGCGGCCATGCCCTCCTCATCTTCGAGCAATGCCTTGAGAATATGGACTGGCGTGATGCGCTGATGGCTCATGCGGACGGCAACTGTCTGGGCGCTCTGTAGAAAGCCCTTGGCCCGGTCGGTGAATTTCTCGAGGTTCATCGCAAAGGGTCTCCAAGCGTAATTACAATTTCAAATGGGACTTTGAGTAGGACTAGCAGGAAATCGAATTCCTGTCTGCTCACATATCAACCGCAACGACGCCAGCCTCTGAGTGACTGACCGGCTGACGCCGGTAGGATCAAGCGGCGGGGCTGAAGCCATCCTTGTGGGTATGTCGATCGAGATATCGCATGATGATGTCGTCGGTGATGTTGCCGGACGTGGTCGAGAAGTAGCCCCTCTGCCAGAAGCGTTGTCCCCAATAGCGCTTGCGGATGTGTTCGAACTCCTGCTGGATTTTGCGGGAAGAGCGCCCTTTTGCGCGGCGGACGAAGTCGCTGACCGAAACGTGCGGCGGGATTTCGACGAAGATATGGACGTGGTCGCGCGACAGGGCGCCATTGATGATCGTCACGCCCATGTCGTCGCAGACCTGCCGGATGATCTCGCGCACCCGGAGCCGCACTTCGCCATGGAG
The DNA here is from genome assembly GCF_037154115.1 of Alteraurantiacibacter palmitatis. Taxonomy (NCBI): domain Bacteria; kingdom Pseudomonadati; phylum Pseudomonadota; class Alphaproteobacteria; order Sphingomonadales; family Erythrobacteraceae; genus Alteraurantiacibacter; species Alteraurantiacibacter palmitatis. Next base: position 8,284 of record NZ_JBANRO010000021.1, read on the forward strand.
CACTTTGAACCGATACTTCGGCGCCCAGACCAGATGGTAGCGATGGCGAAATGTCGTGTGACAGCCGCTCCGGTAGCCCATAGCAGGTATCCTCGGGAAAGTGAGACTTCACGCCCTCCAGGCGGTCTCACTTTCCCGAGGATACCTGCTATCGAGCGAGTCGAAGGCTGAAGCCAGTATCCGACTGAAGTCGGAGGGGTTCCTCCCAGTCAGAGGACTCTAAATAGAAAAGCCATTCTCGTCCTGACATAAATCAGTGGGCGGGCCGATCTGCTTCCTATGGTACGCTCGTATCGCCAGATGACTGTCGAGTCGGCGAGGATAGCGGAAACGGCATTGAAATGCGGCTCTCGCGAGTTTACGAACGGAGGCGCAGTCAGCGATTTCACCCGTTCGAAACTTTGATGGAGGTGGTGATGGAGCAAATTGCCAAAAACGAGTGGGCAGAATTGTGCGATCGCATTAGCAAGCGGTTGCTTGGCCTGCGCGCCGAAATCGAGGTCCAATCGCTGGATTTGGGCGATCAGATCGAGGCCGAATTTCTTCCAATCCTCGGTATCACCTATGATCACAAAGACGATGTCGTGGTCATCGCCCTTGAGGGGCTTGCTCACCTGATCCCACACCCGGTCGATATCCAGACCAAAGGCTACGACGATAATATCGAGGCAGTCCTTATTGCGGACAAGGAAGGTGTGCGGCATCTCGCATCATTCCGGGAGCCGCTTAAGTTGCCACCCCCGCTTGCCGAGTAAGCTTCACTTCTATAAGAGCCTGATCCGAAACTAAGTTGAGTGGTATCAGCGGGTTAGCTTGACGCTAGCTCAAGTCATTGATTCAGGGG
>NZ_JBANRO010000022.1:0-7930 GCF_037154115.1 Alteraurantiacibacter palmitatis
TCATCCAAAGCTCCTTCCCTAAGCCTTGAATCAAACGCGCCCGCGCCGCGCAAGTCAGTTTATGAGTTTACGGCCTAATACCTAGGTTGGAGGGTTGCGGCCGTGTCGCGCGGCCTGCTGCGGCTTTTACGGCGCTGACTGGCTGATCCTGCGGGCCATCTGCCGGTCAAGCTGGCCACAGATCGCCACCCACCACGCGAAGCTCTGCGCGTCATTCTGGATGCGCGCCTGTTCCGCCTGTTCCAGCGCGCGCTCTGCGGCGGCCATGCCATGCGCGGCAAAGTGGCGCAGCGCGGCAGCCAGTGCCGCGTCACCCGAGGCGATGGCGGGCGGCGCATTGTCATTGGCGGGGCGCAGGCGGGACAGCCGCGCCCGGCTCGCGGCCATGCGGTTGCGGATCGCGCCTTTGGGTGCGGCGAAACGGATCGACATGGGCGGCTTTCCTGCTTCTTGGCCCGCAGCGCGAAATGCGCCGGGCAGACCTGCCTCTAGCGCGGCCGGCCTAAGCGAAGGTTTGGCAGGATGGTTTCCGGCTTCTTAGCCAATTGGCCTCGCTGTCAGGGCTGGCGCAGCCACTGCCCGCTGCGGGCGTGCTGATCGAGCACACGGCCTGAATTGGGCAGCAGCGTGCTTTCGGCCTTGCGCTCGGCCGCGGCGGGCAGTTCCGCGGCGGGCGCGGGAAGCGGGCCGGGGAGCGAGCCGAGCGGGGCGGGCGCAGGGCGCGCGGCTGCGGGCGCTTCGATTTCAGGCAACAGCAACGCCGCTGATTCGGCTGCGCCTTGCGCGCGTGCGACAAGGTTGAAGCGCGGAATACTCTCGTTACCGGCATATCCTGCGGAAAAGGCCGCCGGTCGTCCCGCCGCCCCGCTCCAGCGGTAGAAGCGGTGCAGGCCGATTGTGCCCACTTCGTGCAGGCTGGGCGCCCAATAGGGATAGATGTCGGTCCGGTGGTAATGCGTGGCGAGGCCTACGGGCCGGAACACGAAGCCCCCCAGCGCCGCGCTGGCGATCATCCGCGCCCGCACCATGCCCTGTGCCGAAGGACGGCGGGCCAGCGACCCGTCGCAGGTGAAGGTGAACTGGCACCCGGTCTGCCGTTCCGATCCCTGAAACACCACGCCGCACACGCTGTTGGGCCAGGCCGGATGGCGCACCCGGTTCATCACCACCTGCGCCACCGCCTGCTGGCCTTCCTTGCTCTCGCTCGCCGCCTCGTAATAGATCGCCATGGCAAGGCAGTCCTCGGCCCGCAGCCGGTCGGCAAAGCCGGCAAAGCCGGTGAAGGGGCGCGCGGCAGGGCCGGCATCGGGCAGCTTCACCGTCGCGGCAATGTCGTTTGCGAGGGCAGCAGGATCGGCCGCAAGCTCTTGGTCGGCCGGGGGCGTCCACGCCATCGCGCCCGGTTCGTAAGGGATGGTTTCGGGCATCGCAAAACGGATCACCTGCGGCTCGGCCACCGGCAGATCGGGCGCGGCCATGGCGGGCACGGCCACTGCCGCCAGCAGCACACCCACGCGCTTGAACAGCACGCGCCGCACTGTCTTGCGCGCCAGCCCGCGCCCCTGCGCCACGCGGGAAAAGCGCCCGGTGAATTCGGCAGGTTCAACCTCCTGCCAATGGGGATAAAGGGTCGAAAGCTGTGCCAGCGGTGGACGTCCTGCTCGGGCGCGAGATTGCGCGCCATGGCGCGTAGCCGCTTTGCGCACAGCGCGCAGCATCGGCAAAACCACCGTGCCGGAACGGGACGAAGCGCCGGGAGAGGGGTTAACACCCGCTCCCCCGGCCCGAAGCGCCGCTTATTCGGCCAGCAGCCCGCGCGCGCGCAGCATCGGTTCCACCTGCGGATCGCGGCCGGTGAAGTCGCGGTACATCTGGTCGAAGGGCCGCGAATGGCCCTGACCCAGGAAGGTCGACCGGATCCGCTCGCCCATCTCGCGCGTCATCCCGCCATTTGCCGCCACATAGGCATAGGCATCGTGGTGCAGCATCTCGGTCCACAGATAGGCGTAATAGCCGGCATCATAGCCATGGCTGAAGATATGCCGGAAATAGGGCGTGCGGTAACGCGGCGGCACCAGATCGGGGTTGAGGCCAAGACGGCCGAGCGCTTCGGCCTCGAACGCCATCACATCCACCGGAGCTTCGCCGGGGCGCAGCGCGTGCCATTCCATGTCGAGCAGCGCGGCGGTGAGCGTTTCGCCCAAGGCATAGCCCTGATCGAAGGTGCTTGCCCGCTCGATCGCGGAAATCAGTTCGGCCGGAATCGGCTCGCCCGTCTGCCAGTGGCGCGCATAATTGTTCAGCACCGCAGGAACCGTGGCAAAGTTTTCGTGGAACTGGCTGGGAAACTCCACCCAGTCGCGCGTGGTGTTGGTGCCCGACAGGCTCGGATAACGCTGATCGGCAAACATACCGTGCAGCGCGTGGCCAAATTCGTGGAACATGGTGATCACATCATCAAAGCTCGCCAGGGCCGGCTGGCCCGGTGCGGGCGGGGCGATGTTCTGCGTGTTCGTCACCACCGGCTTCAGGCCCAGCAAATGGCTCTGCTCGACAAAATTGCTCATCCACGCGCCGCCCTGCTTGCTGTCGCGCTGGAACGGATCGAAATAGAACAGCGACAACTCGCTGCCATCGGCATCGCGCACCAGATAGACGCTGACATCGGGGTGATAGCCGGGGATGTCGGTCCGCCGCTCGAAAGTCAGGCCGTAAAGCTGGTTCGCCATGTAGAACACGCCGTTTTCCAGCACATTCGTCACCTCGAAATACGGCTTGATGCGGTTTTCATCGAGGTTGTAGCGTTCCTGCCGGATCTTCTCGGCATAATAGGGCCAGTCCCACGGCTGGACGGTAAAATTGTGCCCGTCAGCCGCAATCCGCTCGTTCAGCACGGCCGCCTCGCGCTGCTGCGTGGCAGAGACGGCAGGCACCATCTGGCGCATGAAATCCAGCGCGCGCGACGGCGTTTGCGCCATGCGGTCATACATCTGCCAACTGGCGTAATCGGGCTCGCCAAACAGCTGCGCCTTGCGCGTGCGCAGTTCGACGATCTCGCGCACGATGCTGCGCGTATCGTTCTCGCCGCCGGACGAGGTGCGGTTGATGCTCGCGCGGAACAGGCGTTCGCGCACATTGCGGTTTTCGAGCACGGTCAGCAGCGGCTGCTGCGTGGTGTTTTGCAAGGCCAGCATGAACTTGCCCGGTTGCCCGCGCTCGGTCGCCAGCGCTGCGGCGGCAGCGATCTGGCCTTCGGAAAGACCCGCCAGCTCCTCGCGCGTGTCCACCAGCACCGCGCCCGCGCTGGTGGCGGCGGTCAGCTTCTGCGAAAATTCGGTTTCCAGTTCGGAAATGCGCGCATTGATGCGGCGCAGTTCGTCCTTGGCGGCATCATCCAGCAACGCGCCCCGGTGCACGAATTCGTCGTAATAAAGGTCGAGCAGCATCGCATCCTCGCCCATCAGGCCAAGGGCAGCGCGGTTGTCGTAAATCGCCTTTACGCGGGCAAACAGCGCTTCGTTGAGATAGATCGCATCATACATCTGCGCGATCTGCGGGGCCACGGCGCTGTCGGTTTCGTTCAGCAGATCATTCGTATCGGCGCCCTGCTTCTGGCTGAAGGCGGCATAGGCGCGGTTGAACATCTGCCCGGTGCGTTCCATCGCCACCAGCGTGTTTTCGAAGGTCGGCGCTTCCGGGTTGCGGGCAATCGCCTCGATTTCGGCCAGCTTGATCGCAATGCCCTGTTCGATTGCGGGGCGGTAATCCTCGTCGCGGATGCGGGCAAAGTCGGGCGCCTGGAAGGGCAGAGACGAAGGCTGCGCAAAGATGCCGGTGGCAACGGGGATCGGGGGAAGCGCAGTAGTGGAAGCGTGGTCCATTCGGGCGGGGTCCAGCGTGGTGCAGGCGGAGAGCAGCGCGGCGGCGGCCACTCCGGCAGGAAGAAGGCGATTCATTGCGGGCTCAAACTCGTTCCAGGGCCAGGGGGCAGTTTCGGGTGAAACTTGATGCGCGCCTCTAGGCAATTGCACCGCCCGGTGCAATCGGCAAGTGGGCCGATGGGCCGTGCCTGCGCCGGCTCCTGTTACGGCACCGGCGGGCAGCGGGTGCGGTCGCCGGCGTTGCACGCCTCGACATCGGCAACCTGCGCACGCCAGCGGGCCATCGCTTCCTCATGCGCACGTTCACGCGCCTGCACTTCGGCCTGCCACGCTGCCTCGGCGGCTTCCTGTTCGGCACGCTGGCGTGCGATGATCGCCTCGCGTTCGGCCACGGCCCGATCATGTGCCGCGCGACTTGCGGCATTTTCGGCCAGCTGGCGTTCGGCGAATTCGGCCTGTTCGCGGTTCAGGCGTTCGCGGTCGACCTCCTCCTGCATGGCCTGTTCCAGCGTGACCGGAATCGACAGGCGGTCGGTGGCAGACGGCGCACCGGTGGTGGCGCTGCCTTGCTGTTGCGCAGCGGCAGGCAGGCCGGACAGGGCGCTGGCGGCCATCATGGCAGCGCTGAAAAGGCCAAATTGGCGAAGTTGCGTGTGGTGTTTCATGGGTCTCATCTCCTTCGTGCAGCCACGCTGCCCGCTTTGCAGTGGCCCGTCTCTGACTTGCATCAAGATGCTTTCATCCCACCTGACCAAACGGACAGGGCAGGGTTTTGGCGCTGGGCGGGGCGGAGGAACGCTTGACGAATACGAACATTTGAAGAACATGGTGACTCTCCGGCCAAGGACCAAAGGGCCGCTCGACTTCCCCTTTCAAAGGCAGCAAAGCGCTCCGATGATCCGCCCCGGCATTATTTCCGCAACTTTCGAACAGGCCTCGCGTTCCCCATGCTGACACATATCAAGGTGCGCGGTGCGCGCGAACACAACCTCAAGGGCGTGGATATCGATCTGCCGCGCGATGCGCTGATCGTGATCACCGGCCTGTCGGGCAGCGGCAAGTCGAGTCTGGCGTTCGACACAATCTATGCCGAAGGGCAGCGCCGCTATGTCGAGAGCCTCTCGGCCTATGCGCGGCAGTTTCTGGAGATGATGCAGAAGCCCGATGTGGAGCATATTGACGGGCTGTCGCCGGCGATTTCGATCGAGCAGAAGACCACCAGCCGCAACCCGCGCTCCACCGTGGCGACGGTGACCGAGATTTACGACTATATGCGCCTGCTGTGGGCGCGCGTGGGCGTGCCGCATTCGCCCGCCACGGGCCTGCCCATCACCGCGCAAACGGTCAGCCAGATGGTCGACCGGGTGATGGCCCTGCCCGAAGGGACGCGCGCCTATTTGCTCGCCCCCGTGGTGCGCGGGCGCAAGGGCGAATACCGGAAAGAACTGGCCGAATGGCAGAAGGCGGGCTTCACCCGCGTGCGCATCGATGGCGAGATTTACGAGATTGCCGAGGCGCCCGCGCTCGACAAGAAATACAAGCACGACATCGAAGTGGTGGTGGATCGCCTCGCGGTGCGCGAAGGGATCGAGACGCGGCTGGCCGACAGTTTCGAAACCGCGCTCAAGCTGGCCGACGGGCTGGCCTATGTCGATCTGGCCGATGGCGTGGTGCCGGGGCGTGAGGGGGAGGAGGCCGCAGGCGGCAACCTCAAGGGCGCGGGCCTGCCGCCGAACCGCATCGTGTTCAGCGAAAAGTTCGCCTGCCCGGTCAGCGGCTTCACGATCGAGGAAGTGGAACCGCGCCTGTTCTCCTTCAACGCGCCGCAGGGGGCCTGCCCCACTTGCGATGGCTTGGGCGAAAAGCAGTTGTTCGATCCGCAATTGGTGGTGCCCAATGAAGAGCTCAGTCTGAAGAAGGGCGCGATTGTGCCCTGGGCGAAAAGCAATCCGCCATCCCCCTATTATATGCAGGTGCTCGCCAGCCTTGCCGCCACCTTCGGTTTCAGCCTCGACACGCCGTGGAAGGACCTGCCGGGCGAGGTGAAGCTCGTCATCCTCTACGGCACGGGCGGCAGGAAGGTGCCGCTCACCTTCAAGGACGGGCGCAAGGAATACACGGTCGAAAAGGCGTTCGAAGGGGTGATCGGCAACCTCAACCGCCGCCTGCTGCAAACCGACAGCGCATGGATGCGTGAGGAGTTGAGCCGTTTCCAGACCGCGCAGCCGTGCGAGACGTGCAACGGCGCGCGCCTCAACGAGAAAGCGCTGTGCGTGAAGGTGGCGGGAACCTCCATCGCGGATCCGGTGCGCCTGTCGGTGGCGGATGCGCTGGCCTTCTTCACCGCGCTGCCCGGCAAGCTGACCGACACGCAGAACCAGATCGCCCGCGCCATCCTGAAGGAGATCGTGGAACGGCTCGGCTTCCTCAACAATGTCGGGCTCGATTACCTCAATCTCGACCGCACATCGGGCACCTTGTCCGGCGGGGAGAGCCAGCGCATCCGCCTTGCCAGCCAGATCGGCAGCGGGCTTTCGGGCGTGCTCTATGTGCTGGATGAACCCAGCATCGGCCTGCACCAGCGCGACAACGATATGCTGCTCGCCACGCTCAAACGCCTGCGCGACCTCGGCAACACGGTGATCGTGGTGGAGCACGACGAGGACGCGATCCGCGCGGCTGACCATATCGTCGATCTGGGGCCGGGCGCAGGCGTGCATGGCGGCGAAGTGGTGGCGCAAGGCACGCTGAAGGACATCCTGAAGTCGAAGAAAAGCCTCACCGCCGCTTACCTTAACGGCACCCGCGAAATCGCGGTTCCGGCCACGCGGCGCAAGGGCAACGGCAAGAAGATCACCATCCACAATGCCCGCGCCAACAATCTGAAGAACGTGACCGCCTCGATCCCGCTCGGCACCTTTTGTTGCATCACCGGCGTATCGGGCAGCGGCAAAAGCAGCCTCACCATCGACACGTTGCAGGCAGGCGCGGCCCGCGTGCTCAACAACGCCCGCGTGGTGGCGGGCGCGCATGACAGGATCACCGGCCTCGAATTCTGCGACAAGGTGATCGAAATCGACCAGTCGCCCATCGGCCGCACGCCCCGATCCAACCCCGCCACCTATACCGGCGCCTTCACCCAGATCCGCGACTGGTTCGCCGGCCTGCCGGAATCCCAGGCGCGCGGATACAAGGCCGGGCGCTTCAGCTTCAACGTGAAAGGCGGCCGGTGCGAGGCGTGCCAGGGCGACGGCCTGATCAAGATCGAGATGCACTTCCTCCCCGATGTCTATGTCACCTGCGAGGAATGCCACGGCAAACGCTACAACCGCGAAACGCTGGAAGTGAAGTTCAAGGGCCACTCCATCGCCGACGTGCTCGACATGACGATCGAGGACGCGGAGGAGTTCTTCAAGGCCGTACCCCCCATCCGCGACAAAATGCACATGCTGAACGAAGTGGGCCTCAGCTACGTCAAGGTGGGCCAGCAGGCGACCACGCTGTCAGGCGGGGAAGCGCAGCGGGTGAAACTGGCCAAGGAACTCAGCCGCCGCAGCACCGGGCAGACGCTCTACATCCTCGACGAACCGACCACGGGCCTGCATTTCGAGGATGTGCGCAAATTGCTCGAAGTGCTGCACCGGCTGGTGGATCAGGGCAATTCGGTGGTGGTGATCGAGCACAATCTGGATGTGATCAAGACGGCGGACTGGATTGTCGATCTGGGGCCGGAGGGCGGCGTGAGAGGGGGCGAGGTGATTGCCGAGGGTGTGCCGGAGGATGTGGTTAAGGTGGAGCGGAGTTATACGGGTCGGTATTTGGCGCCGTTGTTGGGGCGGTAAATTCAACGCGAAGGTAGCTCCCGATCAACAACGCTCTTTACGATGGTTTTGAGCTAGGACTGGGATTGGAACGCCAATTAAACAAAGGCTGGACTGTTTTAACCATATCCCGGTAAATCCGCCAAATTCTTTCTAGGCCGTGTTGACAAAAGACTTCAACCATAGGCGTGTGGCGGCGAGGTTGAGGAAGCTTTCGAAGGATAGGGC